>JADJJE010000021.1 GCA_016706685.1 Sandaracinaceae bacterium
CTGGCGAACGGGTTCTGGTCCACGTTGCGGCGCGTCCGGTTGAAGAACTGGCAGGACAGCGCCACGTGGGCTTCGTCCAGGTAGTGCACCTGGCTCAACGTAGCGATGTTCGGCACGCCGTCGGCACCGCACGTGGCGATGCCCGCGGGGTGCGACGCCCTGGAAGCAGCAAGAGAAGTCCGCGAGCTTCATCGACGCACCGTGACGGCGCGCCCTGCGCCTGGCCCGGGGTCTGCTCGAACACGCTGGTGAAACGTGAACTCCACGGCCTTGCACGGCGTGAAGACCATGCGCGCGATGACGGCGGGGGCCAGCCCGATCATGGCGTACTCCGCGAGCGTGCGGCTCACGAACGCCGCGATCTCGGCCTCCTCGACGGGCGTGGTGTCGCGCACCGTGGTGGCGCGCCCCTTCAGCTGGATGCCCCGGTGCGTGGTGGGCTGCTCGATGACCACGGCGATGGCGCCGTTGGCGGTCACGTTCGCGATAGCCAGCCCAGCCTCACCACTGGGGCAGGGAACCTTCGTGTCAGGCCCCGGTGAGCGACAGCGCAGCCCGGGCGACGGTGCGGGACCAGCTGCTCGCCGCGCGTGGCAACCAGCACGCCCAGCCCCACCTTCAAAAACCAGCGATGTCGACCTGGTCCATGAGGGCTGTCCGACCGAGAGGGGTACCACGAACCGTGCGGGCGCTCACGCTCCACCCGCGCACCTGTTTCAGCGTTGTTTCGAAGGCATATCAGCCCCGCAACTTCGACCAGGAGGCGTCCCTCCCGAGGGCCAGCCAGCCCCCGGACGGCTACGCTGTGCAAATCGTGACCAGCTTGCGTCGGCAGTTCCGCAACGTGCATGGGTACCGCCGCGCCTTCATCGAGGCGCGCACGGCGAAATCGGACAAGCCGCGCGCCGACTCCATGTGCGTGCGCCAACGCCAATGCGCGACTCTGCTGAGCGTCGCTGGACGTGGACCGCGTGACGGTCATGGGGCGCCCGCTGGGCGGCGGCGTGGCCATGCAGTTCGCCTGTATCAGTGCACCGAGCGCTGCGAGTGCCCGGTGCTGGTGGGCACTGGCGGCGTGATTCACGAGGTGAGGAACCCCGTGTTGCGCTTCGGTCAGGCGCCCAACGCTGTCCGGTGCGCCGCTGCTGGGGTGCCCGGCGCCCGGCTCGTGGAGCAAGGGGTCTTCGTGGCGCTGCGGGCGCTCGACGACCAACATCGGGCTCGACTCGCCCAGCTCATCCGCATCTTCGACGCTGCCCAACGCGGCCTCACGGCGCGCCTTCGTGC
This sequence comes from Sandaracinaceae bacterium, assembly GCA_016706685.1. Classification (NCBI taxonomy): domain Bacteria; kingdom Pseudomonadati; phylum Myxococcota; order Polyangiales; family Sandaracinaceae; species Sandaracinaceae bacterium. Next base: position 1,288 of record JADJJE010000021.1, read on the forward strand.
GCACGCTGCGCGGCAGCCGTGGGACTGGCGCGGGCAGGCCATCACCATGCTGGACCGCTGCTACTGGCCAGGACATGCCCACGCTGGTGGTCTGGGGCGACGCGACGGCGTCATCCCGTCAAGCACGCGGGGCGCATCCACGATGCCTGCCCGACAGCCGGCTCGAGGTGTTCGAGGGCGCGGGGCACTTCCCGCACCAGCACGACCCGGCCCGCTTCCTGCGCGTGTTCCGCGAGTTCTACGCCAGCACCAGCGCCTGCACCCACAGCGCCGACGAGTGGCGCGCGCTCCTGCGGCAGGGGGCCAAGCACGCGCTGCCGGCGCCGGCGCAGGCGACTCCCGAGGCCGCGTCGGAGGCTCCTGCCCCGGGGGCGAGAGGTCGCGTCATCCGGCTCCCGTCGGCGCTGCGGCGGGCCTGATTCCGCGCGCCATGCTGCGCGCCGCCAGCATGGAGCGCGACTACGGCGTGAACCTCGGTGGGTATGGTAGGAATAGGCATCTCGGTATGGCACATTCTTCCGTATGAAGAAGACGCTCAACATTGACGAAGACCTCCTCGCGCGCGCGAAGTCGGCCGTCGGTGCTCAGACCGACACGGACACCGTGAGGCTCGGCCTGGAGGCGCTCGTGCGGAAAGCCGCGTACGCACGCTTGGCTAGGCTCGGAGGTTCGGAGCCGCTGGCCAACGACGTCCGCAGGCCGCGGGAAGCTCCAAAGAAGAAGGCGAGGTCCTCGCGGACGCGTGCCGCGTGATGGTGCTCGTGGACACGTCGGTGTGGATCCGCTTCCTCCGCGCCGATGCCACGGTGCTCGCTCCGCTCCAGCGCTTGCTTCTGGACGAGAGCGTCCTCGGTCACGAGCTCGTGGAGGGCGAGTTGTTCATCGGGGACCGGGGTGGGCGGGCTGCGCTGATCGCCGACTACCGCTTTGATGGACCGGCTGCCCGTCGTGGCGCACTAGGAGGTGATGGAATTCGCGAAGGCGCACCGCCTACACGGGCTTGGTCTGAGCTGGGTGGACGTGCATCTGCTCGCAGCCACCATCGTCGCCGGCGCCAAGCTGTGGACTGCGGATCGTGCGCTTCGGGACACCGCTGATGGGCTTGGGTGTGCGCATGAACCGTAGTGACTCCGCGAACGTGGACGCCGCGGTGCCCGCGGGGAAGACGGGGTTGGAGCACCGGCTACCCGGGCGAAGCTCGCCCGTCACCGCGCGCCTTCTCGGGGGGTGGCCAGCGGCCACTGACCAGTCAGGGGATCAGCACGTTCGTCGGGCAGATGCGCACCGGACCGGCTGCCTCGGGGGTGTTCACCAAGAAGTACGAGGCGAAGAACGGCACGCGCACGTAGGCCCCGAACTTCTGCGGGTTGCCGACGGCGGGATTGATCACGCACCTACTTGGCGGCAGAGCCCGCGGCCACGGTGACCCACCCAGCGCCCTGCATACGGACCCGCAACCGGGCTTGTATGGGCAAGGCTAAACCCTTGAACCTATCCCAGATGGCTCGTCCCTCTTCCATCGCACGCAGCTCGTCGATCCGGTCGATGGCCGCTTGGCTGCCACTGGCCGCTATGTGGTCGAGCGCTTGGAGGGCGGCGAAGCGAGCGTCGAAGGCCGGATGACCGAGCTGCTGCGTCAAGCCCTCCAGCGCCGCGGGGTGGTCGTCAGGGGCCAAGAGGCCGAGCATCCACGCGGCCTTCTCGGCGGCCATCGCGTCCGGGTCCACAAGCTCAGCGACGTAGCACGCCAGATCCGTGTCGCATTGCTCGGCCGCTAGCAGGTAGGGAACGAGATACTCGTCGTAGCGCGCGGCGTTGTCGGCGTCGGCGGCGATGATGGATCGTAGCTGAGCCGCCTGAGCACGATTGGCGAGCCTGGCCAAGCTGACCAAAGCGGTCTCACGAGTGGCGGTGTGGGCGCGTTGGTCGCGCGCTACGGTGAAGAAGAGCGGGAGGTAGGCGGGGTCGAAGGTATTGGCCATCGTCGCGAGAAGCTGCGCTCGGGTCTCGATCTGGTCGGCGCCAAGCCTGCGGTAAATCGCGGTGACCGCGACGCGCACGCGCCGCTGCTGAGCAGCAGTCAACCGGAGTCGCACGAGCGCGACAAGGCCGTTGAGCTGGCGAGAGCGCTCCCGCGCGCGCGTCTCGGCGAACAGTGGCTCGAACGCGTCCGCTAGACCCAGCATGCCGAGCGCGTACGTGGCCTCCGGGGTGACGACCTGCTCGCGGCTGACGCTCAGATTGGGATCGCCCTCTCGAAAGGCCGCGATGAGAGCGTCCGCTGCGATGTTGGCCGCGGAGTGGGTTCCGTCGAGCACGCTCAGCAGGGGCTGCAACGACGGACGCCCGATGCGCACCAGAGCCTCGGCCGCCACGTCATTCATGCGCATGCGCGGGTTGCGCGGTGCAAACTGGAAGAGCGCCCGAATCATGGGCTCCACCGCCGCAGGGTCGCCGTTCTGACCGAGCTCGCGCGCAGCCAGGCGATTGATCAAGAAGTGTTGGCTCTCCGAGTGGACCCCCATGATGCGAACCAGCGCCGGGGTAGCCACGTTGCCTCTCAGGCTCCCGAGAGCACGCACGAACTCGATGCGCATCTGGTTGTCGACCTCGCGGACGTCAGAGATGCGCTCGTAGGCGGCACCGAGGGCGACCGCCACCGCGCTCAGCTCGCCTTCGGGCACGCGCACTCGCGCGATGGCCTGCGCGGCGCGAACAGCATGCAGCTCAGTAGACCCCGTGTGCCACGCGAGCCCCTGGACGAGCGCTGGCAAGGCCCGAGCGTCTCGGGCCTCCCGAAAAACTTCGAGGATTTCGATGCCGTTACTGCGTTCGTCCGGGAAGCTGATGTACGTATGCGTGAGCGCAGGGACGATGACGTTCGTTAGCGCAACGACGGGGTGCGCCGTGTGGTCGCCTCCGCTGTCCGCGAGGACGAGGGAGTAGATGCGGTGAAGGTTGGCGATGGCGCGTCTCCGGCACGCCTCGTTGCCGAGGTCTCCGACTTGGCGCGCAACGTCGTCTTCGTCGCTCTCGCACGGAGTGCTTGGTGTGGACTCTCCCCCGGTCGTGATGGGAGTTTGCGCGCGCCGTGGAGATGACGCCTCCTGCCGCTCCGATGGGGATACTTCGGCGTGACCAGCGCAGCCTGCGACGACCACGCACGAGACCCCGAGAGCGACAGCAGCGATGGAGCGTGGCAGGTGCCGCGGTCGACCCGAGCTCATCGTCTTCACGAAGCCGTCTACTTGAACACCGCGTCCGCGCCGTCGCGCTTCAGCGCCGTGCGGATCGCAGCTTAGAACCCCTGCCCCAGCGCGCGCTTGGCCCGCCAGAGCACCTTCCCGTTGGTCTGCGGGATGATGTACAGCGATGCCGGCCAGCAACTCGTCCGCGGTCACGTCCATAGGAAACATGAACATTTGCAACGTGTTGCATGAAGAGTCTACATAGCATTCGAACCACGCAATACGCTGGCGGTCAGCGCGCATGAAGCCCCTGCCGGCCTCTTCAAGATGGCACGTTCGGGGCTCTGGGCGCCAGTGCTATCGGTGAACGCCCTGCCACGAGGCGCGCGGACGCAGCGGTACATCGCCGGTCTCGCGGTGCTTCCCTCGGCAGTTCACCGCGGGTCGCTGGGGTCGAGCTGGCAGAAGTCGTCCGCGAGAGCGTGCCGGTTGGGCTCGTAGCAGAGGTCTTCCTCAAACAGGGAGGAGGGTGCGCGGGGCTCGGGGGTGTCGAGGCCTTGGTGGCGCAGGATGCGCTGAATGCTCGAGTGCTCCAGGACGGTCGCCATGTGGCGCATGCGGCCGCCGCCGTGGAGGCAGGCCAGGACGTCCAGGCCGAAGCTGTGGCGCATGAGCTGGGCCCACACGGCCTTGCTGCAAGGCACTATGGGCACCCCGGACTGAAGGTACCCCCTCCGCGCTGCCACGCCGTGACGACCGCGCCAGGGTTTGGTACGTCTCGACGATGCGGCGACTGTGGATCGATGCGGATGGCCGACAGGGAGGCAGGCAAAGATGGCGCGTTCTGCAGTCTTGACGGGTCGCTTCGACGCCCGTGACCGCGCGAAGGTCCGTCATCGACGAGACCGTGTGGAGCCGCCAGCGCGACCGGCCCGGGATGCGCTGTGGGCGTTTCTGGTCTCCTCGCCCTATGCCGCTCTCGAGGCCAGCGCCGTCGCTCGGATCGATACGGTCGGCTTCCTGCGCGAGACGCCCGACTTCGACATGCCGCCCGAGGAGCGGCTGCGCTGCCTCGCCATCCTGCTGGAGCGAAAGGTCCCCGGCGTTCACCCGCGGGACCTCGACCGAATCTATGCAGCGGCGCTGCAGCTCGCGCCGCGCGCGGCGGCCGTGTGGCACTCGCGCGGTATCGCCGCGTGCCTCGCGGGGGACATGGAAGACGATGCGCAAGCCGCGACGAGAGCCGCACTGCCAGCGCTCCGGTGGCTCCACACCGCGCTCGAGCTGGACGCCCTCGACCCGAACATCCTCTGCCACATCGGCCAGTGGCACTACGACTACGGGGAGTCGCTCGACGAGGCGGCTTCATGGTTCGAGCGAGCGCTTGCTCTCGAGCCGCGACACCACACCGCGCTGCTCTACCGAGCTCACTGCCTGCACGATGCGGAACGCTGGCACGAAGCCATCGCCGCGTACCAAGCTTTGCCACTGGACTCGTTCAAGCGGTCGGCGGCCTGGCTGGTGGACGTCATCCTCGAAGCTCAGTCCTACTGCCAGCTCAGGGCCGGAGATGCCGTCGCTGCGCTCGATGGCTTTCGACGGCTCTTGGACCGCTTGGAGAAGGAGCCGATGCGTGCTCTCCCCATGAAGCTCCAGTATCTGCGCGAGGCCTCGCAGGGCCCGCTTCGGCTCGAGCTCGGCGAGCGCTACACCGCGTTCATCCGCCTCGAACGAGGACGAACGGACACCTGATTCCGCGCCGTTCGCGCACCCAGAAGTGGTACACCGGGGCATGTCGTGGGATCCACCCGAAGCCGAGTCGGAGGCGCACACGCGCCAGGACAGCGGCGTGGTCACGAACGACGGAACCGCCACGCGCGCGGACCCGGTGCGGCGCTCGGATCCGGCGGCGCCGGCCACCATCGGGCGCTTCCGCATCGACGAGGTGCTGGGCTCTGGCGGCATGGGGGTGGTGTACCTGGCGCGCGATCCCTTCGAGCCCGAAGACGCGCGCGCGGTGGCGCTGAAGACGCTGCGCTCGCCCGACCCGGTGGCGCTCATGCGCTTCAAGAGCGAGTTCCGCTACACGGCCGCGCTGGCGCACCCCAACCTGGTGAAGCTCTACGAGCTGGGCGTGGCCAACGACACGTGGTTCTTCACCATGGAGCACGTGCCGGGCGCGGACCTGGGCGAGCACCTCACGCTGCGCTCGCCGCCCGGGGCGCTGCAGGCCGGTGTGTTGCGCGACGTGTTCGCGCAGCTGGTGGATGGCCTCGGTGCCCTGCACGCCGCGGGGGTCCGGCACCTGGACCTCAAGCCCAGCAACGTGATGGTGTCGGACGAGGGCCGCGTGCTCTTGCTGGACTTCGGCGTGGCTGCGCTGAAGGGCGGGCAGACGCGCGGCACCGAAGGGCACCGCGTGGTGGGCACGCCGCTCTACATGGCGCCCGAGCAGGCGCGCGGGGCACCCACCGACACGCGCGCGGACCTCTATGCGCTGGGCGTCATGCTCTACGAGGCGCTGGTGGGGCGGCGGCCCTTCGAGAAGGCCGGCGACTCGGCGCTCACCATCATCATGCGCAAGTGCTCGGAGGCGCTGCCGCACCCGAGCGAGGTGGTGGCGCTGCCGCCCGAGTGCCTGCCGCTGGCCGACCTGGCGCACGCCCTGATGGAGCGCGACCCCGGAGCGCGCCCCACGCTGGACGAGATCCTGGCGGTGCTGCGGCCGGAGCTGGCCAGCTCTGGCCGCGCGCTCGGGGCCACGGCCGTGGCGCTGGTGGGCCGCGAGGAGGAGCTGGACACCATCTTGACGGCCTACCACGAGCGCGACACCAGCCGCCCCACGGTGCTGCACGTGCGCGGGCGCTCGGGCGTGGGGAAGTCGCGGCTCATCGAAGAGGCCGTTCTGCGCCTGTCCAGCGTGGCCACCGTACTCAACGCCAAGTGCCATGAATTCGAGGCGATTCCGTACAAGGGCCTGGACGACCTGATCGACCAGGCGGTGTTGCGCCTGTGTCGCTTCCCCCCGGACGTGCGGCAGGCGCTCAACACCGAGGACACCACGCACGCGGCGCGCATGTTCCCGGCCATCTACGGCGCCTTCCCCGAGCTGCCCGACGCGCCGGCCCTCCCAGGCGGCGCCGACGTGCGCGAGCTGGCCTATGCCGGCCTCGCCACGTTGCTCTCGGCGCTGCACCTCGAGCGCCCGCTGTGTCTGGTGCTGGACGACGCGCAGTGGGGCGACGCCGGCGCGGGCCGCATCCTCGCCTCGCTGATGAGCCCGCCCATCTCGCTGCCGGTCTTCTGGGTGCTGGCCTACCGCTCCGACGAGGCCCACGAGCGCGCTGCTGCAGCAGCTGGCGCCGCTGTCGGGGCGTGACCTGCACCACGAGAGCCACCTGGACCTCGCCCCGCTCTCCGCGGCCGCTGGCGTGGAGCTGGCGCGGCGCTGCAGCCACGACGTGAACACGCTGGAGCTCGCGGAGATCGCGGCCGACGCGGGCGGCAACCCGTTCCTCATCGAGCAGCTGGCGCTGCACGGCGCGCGCACGGGCCAGCGGGTGAGCGTGGAGTCCGTGGTGAAGGCCCGCTACGAGGAGCTGTCCGACCAGGCCCGCAGCCTCTTGCGCACGGTGTCGGTGGCGGGCCAGCCGCTGCCCCAGCAGCTGCTGCTGCGCGCGGCGGCCGTGAGCGACGCGCGCGCCACGGTGGCCACGCTGGCGGCCAAGTCGTTGCTGCGCGTGGATGGCGCGGGCCTGAACGCCAACGTGGTGGCCTATCACGACCGCATCCGCGAGGGCGTGCTGCTGGCGCTCGAGCCCGAGGAGCGGCGCCACTGCCACGCGGCGCTGGCGCGCGAGCTGCTGGCCGAGCCCGACGTGGCGCCGCAGCTGGTGGCTTCACACCTGCACGGCTCGGGGCAGCTGCGCGAGGCGGCCGAGTACGCGCTGCTGGCCGCGGCCGAGGCCCAGCGCACGCTCGCGTATCAGGCCGCGGCGGACTCGTATCGCGACGCGCTGCTGTGGTCCGGTGGCCAGCTGCCCAACGTGGCGGCGGTGCAGCGGGCGCGCGCCGACGCGCTGCACCAAGCGGGGCGCTGCGACGAAGCCGGCGCGGCCTACCTGGCGGCCGTGGAGGGTGTGCAGGACGGGCGCGCGCGCATGGAGCTGCAGCGCCTGGCCGCCGAGGCGTTCTTGGCGGCGGGCGCCGTGAAGGAGGCCTTCGAGGTGCTGCGGCCGCTCTTCGCGGCGGCCGACGTGCCCTTCCCGAAGGACAGCGGGGCTGCGCTGCGTGGGCTCTTGCTGGCCACGGCGCGCGTGCGCATGCGCGTGCGGGAGGCGGCGCTCACCCCACGCCCGAAGGTGAACGAAGACGCCCTCTTCAAGAGCGCGCTGTGCTGGTCGGTGGGCAAGGGGCTCAGCAACATCGCGCCGGTCGAGGGCACGGTCACCATCCTGCGCAGCCTGCTCTATGGCTTGGACTCGGGCTGCCCGCGCGCGGCCGCCAACGGCCTGCTCTTCGTGGGCTCCGGCTTCGTGCCGTTCATGGGCACGCGCCCCGACGACTTCATGGCCTTGGCGCGGCGCATCGCCGACGCCGAGGAGTCGCCCACGCTGCGCGGCCTGGTGCACGTGGCGTGGTGCCAGCGCGGTCTCTTGGAGGGCGGCTGGGACGCGGCCATCGAGCACGGCGACCGCGCGGTCGAGCTGCTCACGTCGTCGCCCGAGCCCACGGCGTGGAGCGTGGCCATCGCGCGCACCACCATCACCGCGTGCCTCGAGTACCGCGGGCGCCTGCGCGAGATGCGCTCCCGCAGCGAAGAGTTCCTGCGGCAGACCGCCAACAGCGGCGAGCAGATCACCTTCGTCATGGTGACCAGCGCGCTGGGCTACACGCTGGCCGCGGCCGGCGACGCCGAGGGCCTGTCGCGTGCCATCCGCGACATGCGCGAGACGATGGACTCGTGGACGGTGGACTTCGGCATGTGGGACTTCTACCGCCTGCGCTTGGAAGTGCTGGAGCGCCTGATGGGCGACCACCCCGCGAGCGCCCTCGAGCTGGTGGACGCCGCCTGGCCTGCCATCCGCACGGCCAACCTGCTGCGCGTGCCCGTGGTGCTGCCCGCCATCCTGCACGTGCGCCTGGCCGCCGAGATGGCGGCGTGGGCCGAGAACCGCGGGGATGGTCGCTTGCGGAAGCGCGTGAAGAGCACGTGCGACGAGCTGCGCGCGGTGAAGCGTCCGGACGGCCCCGCGCTCGGGCAGATCGCACAGGCCGCGCTGCACCTGGCGGCGGGCTCGCGCGCGCAGGCCGAGGCCGAGCTGGTGCGGGCCAAGGCCGCCTGCGATGTGGCCCGGCTGGGCGCGCATGGGCTCATGGCGGAGCGCGCGCTCTTGCGCTTGCGGGGCGAGTCGGACGAGCCGCTGGGCCCGGTGCTGGCGGACCACGGCATGACAGCGCCCGCGCGCTGGGCGCGGTACCTCACGCCGGGTTTCGGCGAGGGGCAGTTCTTGTAGGCGCTGTCCCTGAGGGGACACCGCGTCTCGAGCCGAGCACACGACGCGATTGACGCTCGGGCGACCTCACGCCTACCGTGTGGCGATGAAGAGGACTGCCCACCTCCCTGCGCCGCCTCGCGTTGGTGCGTCTCTGATCACGATCGCGCTCGGCCTCGCCGGCTGCGGTGGATCGGCCGCCACGGCACCTCGCCCGGCGGCTCAGGTGGGCGAGGTGGGTGCCATGCCCGACGGCCGCGACGGGCGCACGCCCGAGACCGCGTGGCACGCGTGCTTCGACACGCGCAGTGACTACCGGCGCGTGGCCGAGTACCGCTGCGCCGACGGGTCCATGCCGCTCGGGGGTGACGTGCGCGCGGGCGGCGCGGCGCGGCGCGGCAACATCGGCGCGGGCCCCGACGGACACATCCTGGACCTGTACGACGTGCCGTGCCCCGAGGGCGCGGTGCCCATCCACGTGGACGGCTACCACTGTGAAGAGGAGCTCGCGCCGCTGAGCGAGCCCGAGATCCAGCAGGCCATGAGTGACCTGCGTCGCTATGTGCACTCTCCCGAAGACATGAGCCTCGCGGTGGTCACGCGCGGGACCCGCCTGGCCCAGCAGCTGGGCATCACCTATCCGGACTGCCGTCACCTCTATGAGCTGCTCATCCCCAGCGAGGCGGAGGTCGCGGAGTGGCGCTTCCTCGTGAGCATCTACCTCTCCGCGCAGCTCGTGGGGCTCTTCGAGTTGCGTGCGGACTACCAGCGTGCGGTCGACCCCACCATCTTCCGCGCGATCCAGATGGAGAAGGTGAGCACCGCCGCCATCACGTACGTGGCCACCTACCGGCGCCTGATCATGGCCGGCTATGGCGCGCTGCAGAGCGCGCGTCTCGACCGCCTTGCGGCCTTGACGAGCGCGGAGCTCGAGGAGGTCATCGATGAGACCATCAACATGTGCAACCTCGAGGCGATGTTGCCCGGCATGCGCGTGGAGCGCAGGGAGCCCACCCCATGACCACCGGCATCACCTGGCACAGCGTCGGCACCCTCGAGTACGGCACCAGCGAACACCCGCTCCCGCTGCCCGACGACTACGGCATGGCCGGCTACTCGCTGGGCGGGAAGAAGGGCGCCGTGGGGGGCCAGACGCTCTACGCGCGCAGCCTCGCGCTCAAAGACGCTAGCGGCGAAGAGGCCGTGGTGTGCATCGTGGACCTCATGTGCCCGTCGCTCGCGGTCTTCGAGGCCGTGGTGGCCAAGAGCGGCGTCCCCGCCGAGCGCCTCATCCTGGCGGGCACCCACACGCACACCGCCCCGGGGCACTACTACGCGGACTCGTTCTACCGGGTGTTCGCGCAGCCCGTGCGGCCCGACGCGCTGCTCACGCCCGACACGGCGTGGATCGACCAGCTGGCCGACGCCATCGCGAGCGGGGTCATGGCAGCGCGCGCGGCGCTGCGCCCGGGTGTGGTGGGGGTGGGCCAGAAAGACTGCTTCGGGCTCGCGCGCAACCGCTCCGAGCCGCCCTTCGTGGCCAACCCCGAGGCCAGCGCGTGGGCGACCGCGGGCCACCCTGCGGCCAGCGCGCCAGCCGGTCTCGACCCCACGCAGAAGGCCATCGACCCGCGCGTCACGTGCATCGCGGCGCGCCCCAGCGGCACGGGTGACGCGGCGGCGTTCGCGTTCTATGCGTGCCACGCCACGGCGCTCGGGCCGAAGCAGGCCACCTACCACCGCGACTGGCCGGGCTACGCTATCGGCGCCGTGGAGAACGCGCACCCCACCGGCGTGGTGGCCGCGCTGGGGCTCGCTTGCGCGGGCGACGTGACCCCGCTGCCTCCCGGCGAAGTGGAGGGCCCGGCGCAGGGAGAGCACCTGGCGCAGGGCGTGGGCGCAGGCGTGGGCGCCGTGGTGGCGGAGCTGCTGGCCAACCTGCCCAGCAGCAGCACGCCGCTCACGCTCAGCGTGGCCGGCGGCGCGCTGATTCCCGGGCCCGCGCACCCGTGGGACGTGGGCTACCCCATCTTGTTCGGGGCCGAGGACGGGCGCACCGAGATCCTGGGCAGCGTGCTGCGCGAGGGCATGCGCAAGCGCCCCGGCACCCAGCCGCCCGGCGACACGCAGTGGCCCAAGCGCTCGGTGCTGCCCGTGCTGCAGCGCTTCCTGCGCGGCGTGGGCCTCTCGCCTTCGCCCTGGCATCCGGTGCACCGCCTGCAGCTGGGCACGCACGTGTTCCTGACGGTGCCGGGCGAGCCCACCACCGTGGCGGGCCGGCGCGTGGAGCTGGCGGCGCTCGCGGCGCTCGGGGGCGTGAGCAGCGCCAGCCTGATTGGCTATGCGGGCGACTACGCGGGCTACTACACCACCCCCGAGGAGTACATGCATCAGCACTACGAAGGGGCCCACACGCTCTACGGCGTGCCCACCCTCCAGCTGCTGCAGGACGCGCTCTTCACGCTGCCCCCCATGCCCTGAGGGCGGCCCGAGCCAGCCCCGTGCTCATAGCCCCAGGTGGGCGCGCCAGTAGTGGTTCACGAACACCTGCTGCGGGTCCCATGCGGCGCGCAGAGCTTTCCACGAGTCCCACGCGGCTGCCCCGCACTTGTCGCGGCGGTAGGCCGAGCCCGTGCTGCTGCCCGGGGCCGAGAGCGACTTGCCCCAGTGGAAGCGCGCGTCGAAGCTCTTCAGCAGCTCCCAGTACTGTGGAAAGAAGTCGAGCTCGGGCTGCGCGCCGTCGCGCCAGAACACGAACGGGTCGATGCGCAGCACGGGCGTGCCGTGCGCCGCGCTCAGCGTGAAGGGGCTGGCCGGCGCGGCGTAGATCTCGGTGGCGAACGTGCCGGTGGCTTCGAGACCGCCAGCCGCCCAGAAGTCGCGCAGCGCGCGCATCACCTCGGGCGCTCTGTCGAGCGGCACCCACAGCTCGGTGAAGAGCACCGGCATCAGCTGGTCGTCCATCTGGTTGTCGTGCGGCAGCCCGTCGTACCAGGTGTCCGTGAAGCCCTTCCTCTCGTACACGCCGCCACTCTTGTTGCTGAGCGAGACCACCATGCGGATGAGCTCGCGCACCAGCACCTCCTTCACGCTGTCCACGCCGTCATCCACGTCCTCGAGCGTGTCGGCCAGGTTGTCGATGAGGTTGTCCAGGAACGGCCCCGACAGCGCTGGCGCGCCCAGGCCCGCGTCCGCAAACGCGTCATCGATCGTGCTGCGCAGCCAGGCCTCCGCGGCGGCGGCGTCCGCGTCTCCGGGCACCAGGTCGATGCGCGGCAGCACGCGCGTGTACAAGAAGCGCACGAACCACTGCGTGAGGAACGGCGCGGTCGTGAACTGACGGTAGGGCTTCGGCTTCCAGCCGGGCGGCTTCGCGGCGCGCTCGGCGGTCCAGATCTCCACCCGCTCCACGCCCTTCTGTGGCCAGTAGAGCAGGCGCGCGTAGTCGTTGGTCTCGAAGAACTTCTGCAGCGATGGGCGCGTGGCGTCACCGTCGCCGAACAGGTCGATCTGACAGTCCCCGGCCTGCTGCACCGACGTCCAGCCGTTCAAGATGTACTCGGGCTCGAGCTTCAGCGTGACCGTGGAGAGGACACCCAAGAGGCCCATCGACAGCCCCACGTGGGCGAACTCCGGGTCCGCTGGCGTGACGTCGCGCGGGACGCCGAGCCCGTCCAGCACGCGGATGGACGTGATGGCGCTGTGGAACGCGTGCTGCACGCTCGCGCCTGCCGAGCCCGTGCTCATGAAGCCCGAGAGCGTCTGATGTGAGATGCCGCCGAGCGCAGGCAGCGCCAGACCGCGCGCCGCCAGCGCCATCACCAGGCCCTCGCCTTCGTCCGGGGTCTCACCCGGGCCATACGGGTCCGACCCCAGGTTGCGGCCCGCCTCCACGGTCACGTAGTGAACCCCGCTCACCTCGGCGAAGGTGATCCCGCGGTACTGGTCCAGCATGACGTTGACGACAGGCGCACCGGGGTGGGTGGGCCCCGTCTCGGGGTCGAACGAGTCGGTGTAGACCGCGGCGGCCACCGAGTGTGCGCTGCCCCGCACGCGCAGCTGCGCGCCGTTGGCCCGCGCGGCGTGGATGAGCGCGATCAGCTCGGCCTCGCTCGTGGGGTGCTCGAACTGGGCCTCGTCGAAGCGCCTCACGCGCCAGCGGGACTGATCACTCGGCATGCACTCACCTCTCTCTTGCGCCTTCTGCGCGCGGCGAGACTACCACTCCTGCGCGGCCACCCGCTCGTGTATGGTGACTGGATGAAACCCGCTGTCGTCTGGTTGGTGTGTGGCCTCGTCCTGGGTTGTGGGGGCTCGCGTGGGACATCCGGTGCGGCAACCGCGACCGATACGCCCGCCTTCGAAATCCACGAGTGGGGCGTCATCACCACCAGCAGCGCCGGGACTGTGGTGTCGGCCGGTCCACCCGGCGCGCCGGTGCCCTTGATGGCCGTGGAGAAGCCCGTGCTCTACCTGCACGCCAGCGCGCCGCTCGCAGTGCAGCTCGAGGTGCTGGTGGGCGCCGGCTTCAGCGTGCCCGAGCACTATCCGCCCTCGAACAACATGCACTGGAGCGTGCAGGCCACCCCGGGCGCCTGCCCCGAGCGCCACACGTATCCCAGCGCGTGCGCCAGCCCCGACGGCGTCTGCGAGGTGCCCGAGCTCCCGCGCTACGAGACCACCGACGCGGCCTGCCTGCGCGTGGGCGAGCACCAGCTGCCGCTGCTGTTCTACCGGCTGGGCGCCGACGGGCCACATCACGCTGCCCACCGAGGTGCGCGTGCACGGCAGCGAGGTGAGCGCGCGCGCCACGCGCGACGGCGTGAGCGGCTGGCGAGTGGCTGTGGTGGACGGCGAGGTGCGCGCCGTGCCGGTGACGCTGGGCCAGGCCTGGCACCTGCTGCCCACCCCGAGCCAGCCGTGGACCGACGCGGCGGCGGCGCTCAACACGGCGCTGCGCGACAGTGGCCTCACCGACGAGGAGCGCGCGGCCTTTCAGCGCGCCTGGTGGCAGGAGCTGTTCGACGCTCCACCGCCCAGCCGTGTGACCGATGACCCCCTCGAGGAGCAGGCCGAGGACCAAGTGGCCGAGATACCCGAGGAGGCCGAGCGCTGGAGGCGCACCGAGCCAGTGCTGGACGTGCTCATCTACATGATGACGCCCGACGAGATCGACCGCGTGGCGCGCATCATCGCGACGCCCACGCCGAACGCCATCTCACGCGCGTTCTTGGTGCGTCACGTGCTCTGAGGCACCGGCTTCACCAGGCGCAGCTTGCGCACCGCGCCGCCCTGCGACTTCCGAGCTGCCGCGCGGCCCGAGAAGCGCATGGCGCCATCTTCCAGGCCCGCGTAGCGCAAGGTCAGTAGGTCCACCACGTAGTTCTGGTACAGCTTCCATGGCGCCTTGCTGCCTTGCTTGGGTATCTTGTCGATGGCGCGCTGCACGTAGCCCGAGGTGAAGTCCAACAACGGGATGCGCTCCACCGTGCCGGGATCGAGCACCGCGCAGCAGGTGCTCACGCCCTTCGCGTCCATGTAGTTCAGCAGGCGGCACACGTACGCGGCGGTGAGGTCGCACTTCAGCGTCCACGACGCGTTGGTGTAGCCGATGGCCAGCGCCAGGTTGGGCACCCCACTGCACATCATGCCCTTGTAGGTGACGGTGTCCGCCGGGTTGACCTTCTTGCCGTCCACAGATAGCGCGAGGTCGCTCAGGAACTGCAGCTCGAGGCCCGTGGCAGACACGATGATGTCGGCGGGCAGCAGCTCGCCCGACCGCAGCAGTACGCCGTCGCGCGTGATGCGCTCGATGCCGTCGGTCACCACGGACGCGCGTCCGGCGCGCACGGCGTCGAAGAAGTCGCCATCGGGCGCCAGGCACACGCGCTGGTCCCAGGGCGCGTACGTGGGCGTGAAGTGCTTCTCGACATCGTAGTCGGGGCCCAGCGCCTCGCGCACCATCTTCACCATGAGCGCCTTGGCACGCTCGGGGAAGCGCCGGCAGTAGGCGAACACGAACATCCCGAAGCCAATGTTCTTGGCCCTCGTGAGCCCATAGGCCAGCTCGCCGGGCAGGTGCTCGCGCAGCCAGTTGGCGATGGCGTCCTCGGCCGGCGCGCTGGCCACATACGTGGGCGAGCGCTGCAGCATGGTCACGTGGCCTGCCGTCTTCGCCATGGAGGGCACCAGCGTGATGGCGGTGGCGCCGCTGCCGATGACCACCACGCGCTTGCCCGCGTAGTCGAGGTCCTCCGGCCAGAACTGCGGGTGCACGAAGCGCCCGCCGAAGTCGTGCATGCCGGGGAAGTCCGGCTGGTAGCCGCGGTCGTAGTTGTAGTAGCCGCTGCACATGAACAGGAAGCCCACCGTGAAGCGCTGCACCTCGCCGGTGGCCGTGTGCTCGGCCTCCACCGTCCAGCGGGCCGTGTCGCTCGACCACGAGGCGCGCTTCACGTGCAGGCCGTAGCGGATCTTCCGGTCGATGCCGTAGGCCCGCGCCGTCTCGCCCAGGTAGGCCAGGATGTCCGGCGCGTCGGCGATGGCCTTCGGGTTGGTCCACGGCCGGAACGAGAAGCCCAGCGTGTACATGTCCGAGTCCGAGCGGATGCCCGGGTAGCGGAAGAGGTCCCACGTGCCGCCCATGCGCTCGCGGCGCTCCAGCAGCGCGAAGGTCTTGCCGGGGCAGAGCGTCTGCAGGTGATACGCGGCGCTGATGCCCGAGATGCCAGCGCCCACGATCAGCACGTCGAGGTCGTTCGGAGTCATGACCCCTCCATGAGTATCACGGCGCGCGGCTGGCGTGGGGGACCCCTGGGTCAGCGCTTTCGCCGCTGCATGTAGGCCTGAGCCTGCGCGGCCGTCTCGGGGTCCGCCAGCGCCTTCAGCAGCGCGTCGGCGTCGCTCGCCGCGTCGAAGGTGCCCGCGCGGATGGCCAGGGTCTGGGCCTTGGTGGTGCGCAGCGCGTTCTTGGGGAGCGAGGCCAGCGCGGCGAGGCGCTCCTCGAACGTGGCCGCGACGTCACCGCTCAGCTCGGTGGCCACGAAGCCCATGGCGTGGGCCTCGCGCGCGTCGAAGCGCCGGCACGACAGCACCAGGTCGAGCGCGCGCGACTCGCCGAGCAGCTGCACCAGCCGTGGCAGCGCGCCCCAGGTGAGGGGCATCCCGATGTCCAGCTCCGGAATGGAGAACCACGCGCCCTCGGCCGCCCAGCGCAGGTCGCAGGCGGCGGCCAGCACCACGCCGCCGCCCACGCAGTGCCCCTCGACGAACGCCACCGTGATCTGCGGCAGCGACGCCAGGGCCTCACCGGCCCGCCGCCCGAGGTCGGCCACCGTGGTCCGGTCGGTGGTCTGGAAGGCGGCCATGAAGCTCATCAGGTCGGCGCCGCCGCTGAAGAAGCCGCCCGCTCCGCGCAGCACCACCACGCGCACGTCGTCGCGGGTGCGCAGGTCGTCGCAGGCGCTCACGATGGCGCTCAGCAGCGCTGGGGTCAGCGGGTTGCGCCTGCCGAGGCCGCTCAGCGTGAGGGTGGTGACGGGGCCGACGGTGGTGGTCTCGAGGGTGGTCATGGGGTGCTCCGGGCGGGAGGGTAGCGCAGGCTGGAACAAGTGCGCCGCGGTGCGCGTATCATGGCGGCATGCACGCCCGCACCTCGCTGCTCGCCCTCGCGGGACTGTTGGTCCTCGGGGCCGCCGCGTGCCGCAGCACGGGCCCGGCGCCTACGGCCTCGGCTGCTCCGGCAGGAAGTGGCGGAGACCCGCACACCGCGAGCGCTCCTCCCGAGCCCGCGCCGCGCGTCCTCGCCACCAGCCCAGTGGCGCGGCTGCTCCTGCCGGCCAAGGACCTCTTCCGCGAGGAGGGCAACACCTTCAGCGTGCGCTTTCGCGTTTCGAACCTCACCAACCACAGCCTGCACCTGGACCTCGCGTCCCCCACGCTGGTGGGCCCGCAGCAGTGGGGCCCGCTCACTACGGAGGCGCGGCAGGTGGTGGACGAGATGCGACACAACGTGGGGGAGCTCAGCGTGGCCGACCGCGAGGCCCTGCGTGCGGCGCTGCGCGCGGGGACGCTCACCGAGCTGCCCGCAGGGGAGAGCCTCGACGTGTACGTGCCGTTTCATGGAGCCGACGCGCAGATGTTCATGGGCTTCGCCACGCCCTGGGTGTTCGTCAGCCTCGACGGCGCGCTCGACGTGGTGGACCCGCAGGGGGAGGCCACGCGTCTGTCGCTCGCGTGGACCGACGCGCGCGGGAACGCGGACACCGACATCGTGCACCGCATGCCCGTGGTGCTGGCCGAGCGCGACTGCCGCCGTGAGCGGAGCGTGCAGCCGCGCCAGGGCAGCCCCGAGTGGCCCGTGGTGGTCTGCCGCGTGCGCTGACGCGCCGGGCTCAGATGTCGCTGGTGAGCACGAAGCGCCAGTCCCAGCCGGCCATGCGGTGATGGATGACGCTGGCCGCCGCGCCCGCTGTGATTCCACGGGTGCGCAACGCGCCCTCGAGCGGGTCGCCCGCGGGCAGGCAGAACATGTGCACGTGGTCTGCCACTGGCGCGCCGTGCACTGCGCCGTGCTGCTGCCGCGCCGGGCCGAACTGCACGTGCAACAAAGGCATGGGCGCGTGAGTGCTCTCGAGCACGATGTCTTTCACGCCCCCGAGCGAGAGGTAGCCCAGCGGCCCGCGCTCGCGCTCGAGCAGCGGCGCGACCTCGCGCATGGCCTCGGCGGACAGCGAGTAGAGCCCCAGCGTGGTGGCCACGGAGGCCGGCGCCAGATGGAAGTGCGTGGCCAGCCGCACCACGGGGTTGGGGCTGCCGTCGCCCGGGTTCATGCTGATGGCGTAGCCGCGCTGGCAGCGCGCGTACTTGCCGGGGAAGCCGTGCAGGAACATGCGCCAGGGGATGCGCTGCGTGCGGTAGTCCGGGTGCACCTTCAGGTCGCCCAGGTACCAGGTGGCTTCAGGGGCCGCCCCGGGCGCACGCGGCAGGTGGCGCAGCACGGCGGCGCACACGGCCACCACGCGCGCGCCATCGAGCGCCACGAAGTAGCTGAGCTCCCCCAGACGCCGAAAGAACGCGAAGTAGTCGGCGCCGTGGTCGATGGTGAAGCGGTCGCTGCCGAGCGGATACGTGACGCCGTGCTCGAGCGCGCCGACCGCCGCCTGGTACGCCGAGAAGTCGTCTACGTGAAGCTCGCGGACGTGCAGGCTCATCACGTGCGCAAGTGAGGCGTGAAGACGTCGCGCATCGCTCGCCGTGTGCGCGCCCGATACAGGTCCTCGTAGAAGCGGTGAAAGCCGAAGGCGCCCAGGCGCAGCCCCTGCTCGATGAAGTAGCGGCTCTCCGCGCTGCGCTCGAAGGGCTCGGCCAGCACCGCGAAGAAGTCCTCGGAGTGCCGCACGTCCAGCTTCTGGTGGAGGCTGTAGTGGATCATCTGCTCCTCGGTGAGCCAGCCGCGCTCCACGATGCCCGCGCCGATCCAACCCGAGATCTCGGAGAACATGCGCTCGATCATGCCCATCACGCCCACGCCCACCAGGTACTCGTCCATCACGCACGCGCCGGTGAGCATGGTGTTGAAGAGGCGCACCTCGGGCCACAGCGCGCGGCGATCGACCTCGGCCTCGGTGATGCCGCCCAGGCGCTGCAGCAGCGTGAGGAAAGTGGAGCCGTGCGTCTCGCCGTCCTCTCCTTCGCCGTGCTCTTCCCACACGTTGCGCAGCACCTCCACACGCAGCTTCGCGCTCGGGATCTTGGCGGCCACGGCGGCCATCGGGCGGCCGAAGAAGACCACGGCGAAGTAGAACTGGATCTGCGTCTCGATGAAGTCCTCGTGCGTGAACTCGCCGCTGCGCAGGGCCGTGAAGTAGGGGTTGTCGTGGTAGGGCGTGTCGCGCAGCACTTGCTCCACGAGCGCGGAGAGGGTGGAGGTGGTCATGTGCGGACTCCCACATGGATGCTCGAGTAGAAGAGGCTCCGGTCGCGCCGCTGGAGCTGCGCGCCGAGCTCGGGGTGAAACGTGAAGCGCTCACCGAAGCAGGCCTCGATGTCGCGCGCGTGGTTGAGCTGCCGCCACAAGACCACGGCGCCAGGCGCGAGCCGGTCTGCCAGCAGCGTGCACAGCCGCGTGACACCCGCGGGCGCGGTCCAGTCGAGGATGTTGGAGAGGTTCACGAAGTCGTGCTCGTGCAGGTTCGGGACGTCCTCGACGAAGCCATGGAAGCGCTCGAAGGAAGGCGCCACAGGGCGCTGCAGGAAGGGCGGAACGCACGCCTCGCGGTCCATGTAGTGACCCAAGAAGATGTGCTGGAGGAAGGGATTATTCCGCGCGTCGTCCCGCAGCAGTCCGCGCTCCAAGAGCTCCTGGAAGTAGCCCGGGTAGCTGCCCGGCACGGCGTGCTGCGTGGCGTCGGGCCCGAACATGGTGTTGAGCAGCGCGTCGGAGAAGAACAGCTGGAACGCCACGGGCCAGTACGCGCTCGCGAACGCCGCGTGCAACTCCGCCACGTCGAAGGCGCCCTCCCCGAAGAAGCGCAGCCACGCTTCGCCCGGCAGCACGAAGTCGTGCACGAAGCCGCGCAGCCCCCGGAAGAGGGACTCGAAGTTGCCGCACTCCGACAGCCCGGCAGGGTCACTGGGCGCCCCCACGTTGAACGCACGCAGCCTGTCCGCCCCGCGCAGGTCGCGCAGCGCGGCGAGCTTGCGGTCCACGTGCGCAAGCTGCTCGGGGTTGGCGTCCACCAGCGTGATGTGCGCGTCCGGCATCACCGCGCGCAGCGTGAGCGCCGTGCACCCGCCCGAGGCGATGAGCAGCAGCCGCGAGCGCGGGAAGCGGGCCAGCACCTCGAGCTCCACGTTCGGGTCCTCGCGGGTCACGGCGAACTGCAGACGGTTGCGCGGGCTCATGGGGCCGAGCGTACCCGAATGGCATTCACGCCGGGTCGGAGCAGCGCGGGGTACCCCGCGAGGAGCTCCTTGTAGCGGGCAGGCGAGATGCCACCGTCCAACAACAGACGGCCCGTGAGTTCGATGGCATCGACCATGGCTGGGAGACCCCGCGAGCCGAGCAGGTCCATCACCTCCACCACCACGGACAGTAGGTTCACGAGCGAGACGAGCGCGATGCGATCGGGGTGCGTCTCCGTGGGCCAGAGGCTCACCACGTGCTCCTCCAGCGCAGGGAACCAGCGTGCGAAGCGACGCTCGAGCGCGGCCCTGTCACGCAGGAGAGCCTCGGACCGGGCGCGCTCCCCGTCGGCCAGGTGACCTTCGGCGCTCAACCCCACCTCATCGAGGGCGCTCAGCATGGCCCCCGCCGACTCGAGCTGATCGGTACTCGATGCCTCGCCTCGCGCCGCCGCCTCCGTCGCGTCGAGCTCATCGTGCAGGGCGTCGAGCCACGTTGGGTCCGCCACGCTGGCGTCGAGGCGCAGCGGGACGCCGAGATCCACGTCGCCGGATTCCCAGCGGCTCAGCTCGGCGTCGCTGATGTGGTGATAGAACACGGCCTCACCCGCGCGCCGCTGCTGGTCCGCGAGGGCCCGCAGATCGCGGTTCTCGTCACCCAGCGCGATGACGCTCACGCCGACGGGGATTTCCGTGATCGCGGCGCGCGCGCGCAACACGCTCTCAGCACTCACGTCGGCCTCGCCGTCGGTCACCAGCACGATCTGCGCGTGGGTCAGGGCGGGGTCCCGCTCTCGCGCCGCCTCCACTTGCGCGAAGGAGTCGATCAGCGCGCCTTCGATGTTGGTGCGTCCCCCGCGGCGTGACGACACGGCCTCCCGCACGGCGGCGAGCGCGTCGTCCACCGTGGCGACTCGCCGGGTGGGGCGCGCTTCATGGTCGAAGTACCGAAAGTACAGCACCGAGTGCACGTAGGCCTCGCGCGCCGTGAGACGACCCACCAGCGCTCCGAGCTCGCTGACCAGCAGCGCGTCACGCATCCTCGCCCGGGCACCCACCATCGAGCTCGAGCCGTCCAGCACGTAGATGCGCACTTGAGCGAGGAGACCCGTGCGGGAGCGACGCTCCACGCGCTCGTCGAGGTAGCGCCGGCACAGCAGACGTCCCGTTGCGAGCTCGTAGAGCAGCAGGCGCGGGTCGTCAATGACCGCGCTGCCGAGGTCGCTGGGCCCGGTGGCGCGAGCCAGCGTGAGGGTGGCCGTGGGGTGCCGCACCTCGAGACGTGTGCGCAGGTCTTCGCTGACACGCACGGGCGACACCGATCCGCCGATGTCGAAGCAGCCGTCCGCCACGAGCCCCATCAGCGCCGTCGCCAGCGCGCCCTGCTCCGAGAGATGCGCGGCGCGCCGCCGGAGCTCCGAGGTGTCGCTCATGGTGGCAGTGGCCAGCGCACGGATGGCCTCATCGCGCCCGTCGCGGTAGCTCGCATGCAGGGCCTCGCGCACGGACTCGGGCAGCGCGGAGTGCAGACCGGGGTCGCCGGTCACCGCGCCGCGCTCATAGGAGGGGGCACCGCGCTCCAGGTGCTCGATGCACCGCGCGGTGCGCTGCGCCAGCGCCACGTCGCCGCGCTGGCGTGCGAAGACGTCCAGCGTCTTGAGGGCGAGGTAGGCGCCTCGGGCGTCGCGGCGTGTTCGAGCGCGCCGCAGTTGGTAGTCCACGCGCACCGTGGGGTCGACCCCGGCCGCCTGGAGCCGATTCAGCTCGGTGATGCCCGTGGTGATGTCCGCCCGGCGGGCTTCGATGGCGCCCTCCGACAGCATCGCGCTGGCCCCGAGCTCCAGCAGCACGCGGCGGGCCCCCTCGAGCAGCCGCCGTCGCCGATCGAGCGTGCCCACTTCGTCGCGGGCTGCCGCGAGCAACGCATCGACCGCGCCCATACCGAGTACCGCATCCTCCACGTCCCCGGTGTCACTCGTGAGCGGCGGATGCAGGCTGCTGCGAGCGGGCCCAGCGGCCATCCTCAGTACGTCATGGTTCGACGTGCTGCCCGCCAGGTGGATGCCCTCCAGCCACGCGTGCACTCGCGTCAGCCAGCCGACGTAGTGGCTGGGCGGAAGCCGATGCACGAGCGCTGCCCTCTCGACGACCGCTGCGTTCGCCTCGAGCTCTTCGAGAGCGGCTTGCACCAAGCGCGCATCGAGGGCCGCTGGCTCCGACGCGAGGGGCGCCGAGAGCCGCTCACGCGCTTCGTCGAGCAGCGCGCGCGCCGCTTCCGTTTCCAGCTCAGGTCGCCAACCCAACACCTTGAGCACCGGCACCAGGATGTGCTCGAAGCCCGCTGGGTCGCGGCGCGGCTCCCTGTGTAGCCGCTCTAGGCGTTGGCGCACCTCCGCGAGGCGCTGCTTCATCACGTGCCGGCGCCGAGCGAGCGCTCCCACGCAGCCTCTGCGGCGCGGCGTGCCTCTCTGTCGAGCGCGGATGTCAGCGTGTCATGGAGCGCGGCGATGCGTCGCTCGAGCGCGGCTCCCTCGGGACGCACGGCGGCGAACACGTACGACGTCAGGCGGCACTCGAGCGCGAACCGGAGCAGCGCGCGCTCCTCGAAAAGGACGTCCGCGAGGGCCTCCGGGAAAGCAGCGCCACGCTGCTGCGACGACGCCCACCAGGACTCGAGCCCGGTAACCGCGCGCTCGATGCGTGCCAGGTCTGCGAGGCCCAGTGGCTTGGCCGTGGCAGCGTCCTGACCGCTCAGGTACGCGTCCAGCTCGGTCGGCTTGGGACTCACGCTCGCACGGTGACCCTCGAGCTCGAGGAGCGTCAGGGTGATCTCCGCCAGCACGGTGGCCGCCGAGCTCGTGGCCTCGGCCGCGCGCAGCTGGCGGTAGCTCGCGAGATCCGTGACGGGCTCACTCGGGGCGGCGTGCCGCACCTCGCTGCGCAGCAGCGCCTCGGCTGCCCAGCGAATGTGGTCGTCGGCGTTCACGGCGTGCCCGAGCGAGAGCCCATCCAGGCGCTCGGCGAACGCCCGCACCGCAGCAGCCAGCTCGCGACGGTCGGCCAATTGAAGGCGCGCGTAGGCGCTGGCCACGATCGGACGCAGCCGCGGGCCAGCCAACTCGACCGCGAAGGGGTCGCGCGGCGCCGCTGCCGCGCCCAACACCAGGTGCGCGTCCAGTCGCGCGAGATCCTCGTCGAGCGCATCGAGGTGCTTCCGGAGCCCCTCGAGGGCGCGCAGCATGGCGCTCAGGTCGTCGACGGGGGCGCTGCGCTGTGCCTCTTCCAGCTGCGCTCGGAAGGCTGCGTCCCAGACGTTCCGCAGGTGACCGCGCAGACCGTCGAGCGCCTCCAGCCAGTCGCCGCGGTCGTCCGGGTGCGACTCGTGAGGACTCGCGGCCAGCAGCTCGCTGCGAAGCGTCAGAGCGACCTCCGTCGTCTCGATGTGCGTCCGAGTATCGCGGAGCGCCGTGTCGAGGGTGATCGTCTGGGCTACCTCAGCCCCCGCTCCGAGCGCAGGGGTGAGCCCACCGAGACGCGCCGCCATGGCCAGCTCACGCAGGGCGCTGGCGCGCAGCCAGCTGGCCAACTCGGTGGAGGAGGCCTGCTCGCCCATGTCGGCACTCAGGGCCTCGGCTCGCGCGGCGAGATCCCGCGCGACCCGCAGAGGGTCACCCGCCCCCGGCTCGGCGAGAACGGCCCGCATGGCTGCCACGCTCACGCTCGGGGCGCTGGTCGCTACGGATGGTGGGACGGTGTGCTCCGCAGCGACCGTCGGCTCCGCACCCGGCTGGACCTGCGGCAGCCGCGCGAT
This sequence comes from Sandaracinaceae bacterium, assembly GCA_016706685.1. Classification (NCBI taxonomy): domain Bacteria; kingdom Pseudomonadati; phylum Myxococcota; order Polyangiales; family Sandaracinaceae; species Sandaracinaceae bacterium. Next base: position 24,687 of record JADJJE010000021.1, read on the forward strand.
GCAGGCCGTGAACAGCTCGTGCTCGCGCTGCATGAGCTTCAGCTGCCGTCGCTCGCGCGCGTCGCTCTCGCGCTCCAAGAGGCCTTCGATGTCCGCGTACCTGGGGCCCGTGAGCAGCAAGCTCAGCCGGAGTGCGCCGAGGTCGTCTGTGTCCACACGCAGCGGGCGCTCCGGTCGATGGGTCGCTTTGTCGAACACACAGACGGCCCGCAGCAGCTTCCCCAGCCGCACCACGGTGCGCGTCGACAGGTAGCGTGTGGGGACGAACTGGGGGTCCGCGCGCGCGGCGAGGCGCTGCTCGCCCTCGAACGCCTCGACCAGCTGGCGCAGCTGAACGAGCACGTGGGTGGGGACCTCCACCTGCTCGACCATGGCTTGCAACACGTCGAGATCCTGGATGCTCAGCTCCGCCCGCAGGTTTCGCGCGCCGTGGGCCCCGACCGACTGACCCAAGACCGCGTCCATGCTCTCGGAGCGCGCGAACCCACGCGGCACGAAGTTCACGAACGCGACGCGATCGACGAACGCGAGCAGGGTCTCGCGGCTGTCTTCCAGGACCTCGGCGAGGTAGCGATTGGTCGTCATCAGGGCGCACTCGATGGCGCCCTTCGTGACCTTCGTGCCGTGCTTCAGCTCGCGCTCCTCGAGCACGTTCAGCGTGCTGCGCAGCAGCATGTCGCGGCCGTCGAAGACTTCGTCGAGGAACGCGTGGATGGCGCCCAGCATGCCCTCGTCCGTGAAGTGCTCGGTGCGCCCCGTCTCGGTGAGCGTCTTGAAATTCACGGGTCCGATGAGGTCGGTCTGGACCGTGCTCTCGGTGAACTGCCGCGCGAAGAGGCTCGGCTCGCCGCTCTCCTCGCAGCGGATGCGACCGACCACGGCGCTCGAGAGCGCGCTCTTGGCCGTTCCAGGAGGGCCGGTCATGAGCACGTGCTCTCGCGCCAGCAGGGCGAGCGCCACTTGGTCCAGGACCTCGTCACGCTCGCGGAAGGCGCCCTTCAGCTCCGCGAAGAACTCCGCAAAGCGGTGCAGCGCGAGGCGGCGCCGGGTGTCGAAGCGGTGCGGCATGAAGGGCGCACTCTACACCAGCCCCTTCACTCCGCCGTGAAACCGATCTTGTTGTGCGTCCCGTCGCAGTACGGCTTGTTTGCCGAGGCCCCGCAGCGGCAGAAGAACACTCTCTCCGCGCGGTCCGTGGTGCGCCCGGTGCCGGAGACGATCTCGAGAGGCCCCTTCACCTGCAGCGGTCCGTTGGGCAGCGGCTTCACGTCCACCGGTCCGTTGCGCACGGCCAGCGGCTCGGTGGGCTTGGTGGCCGGCTCGCCGGTGGCCACGAAGCCCGCGGCGGTGTGGCTCCCGTCGCAGAAGGGCTTGTTGGCTGACGCCCCGCAGCGGCAGAGCGTGGCGCGCAGCTGTGGACCGTGCCCCGCGATGGTCATCTCGGCGTGAAGCGCCAGCGGGCCGTTCTCACGCACCCGCGCGAGGTTGACCTTGGGCGGCGTCTCGCCGGGGTTTCCGTCCAGGCGCTCCACCTCGATGGCCCCGGAGGGGCAGCTGATCGCCAGCGCCAGCAGCTCGTCGGGGGGTGGCTGCGTCGGGGTGAATCCACTCGCCCTCCACGTTGGGCACGAACACGTCTGGGCGGCCCAGCACGCACTGCCGCGAGTGGATGCACTTCTTGGCTTCGAAGCGGATGAGCGCGTGTTTTCCTCGAACGACTTCGGTCATGGCGGTTCTCCTCGGTTGGAAGGGAAAGAGCCTATGCCGACTCGGCCAGCGCGTTGTCGCTCATTCGGCAACACTGCGTTCCGGGGGTAGGACGCTCGGGCCCGAGCGCTGCGGCTGCGTGCTATACGAGCGCGTGTCCTCCGAGCGCCTGCCCATCGAGTCTCTCCGGCCCGCGTTCGACGACGCGTTCCGCGCGGGTCCCGTGGTGGTCTCGGCGCCCACCGGGTCGGGCAAGTCCACGCGTGTGCCGGCGTGGCTGCTGGCGGGCGCAAGCCCGAGCCGGCCGGTGTGGGTCATCGAGCCGCGGCGCGTGGCCTGCCGAGCGCTGGCCAGCCGCGTGGCGTCCATGGAGGGCACGCGGCTCGGCGGGCGCGTGGGCTACCGCGTGCGCGACGACGACCGCACCAGCGCGGAGACGCAGCTGGTCTTCGCCACGCCCGGCATCGCGCTGCGGCAGCTGGCCGACGTGCGCGCCTGCCACGCCGTGGTGGTGGACGAGCTGCACGAGCGGCGCCTGGACGTGGACCTCTTGCTGGCGCTGCTGCGCTACGAGCGAGCGGCGGGGCTGGTGGTCATGTCCGCCACCTTCGCGGGCGACGAGATCGCAGCCGGGTTGGGCGGCACGCACCTGCACGCAGAGGGCCGCTTGTTTCCCGTGCGCATCACGCACGTGGGGGACCGCCCGCCCGACCGGCAAGAGCTGGTGGAGCGCGTGGAGCAGGCGCTCACGCGCGCCGCGAACGACCCGGGCGACGTGCTAGTGTTCCTGCCCGGGAAGGGCGAGATCCACGCGGTGTACGAGCGCCTCGCGCCGCGTCGCGACATCACCACGCTCACGCTGCACGGCGGGCTCACGCTGGACGAGCAGGCGCGCGTGTTCGAGCCCGCCCAGAAGCGCAAGGTCATCCTGTGCACCAACGTGGCCGAGACCTCGCTCACGGTGCCGGGCGTGGGCGTGGTCATCGACTCGGGGCTGGTGCGCCGCACGCGCTACCACCAGGGGCGCGGCTTCCTCACGCTGATGCCCATCGCCGACGACAGCGCGGAGCAGCGCGCCGGCCGTGCCGGGCGCACCGCGCCGGGTGTTTGCTACCGCCTGTGGAGCCAGGCCACGCGCTTGGCGCCAGCCACCCCGCCCGAGGTGCACCGCGAGTCGCTCGTGCCGCTGGTGCTGGGCGCGGCGGGTGCGGGTGTGTCGGTGCGCGCGCTGCCGTTCCTGGACCCGCCCAAAGAGCACGCGCTGCTGCAGGCCGAGGCCGAGCTGCGGGCGCTCGGTGCGCTCGACGACGCGGGCGTGACCGACAAGGGGCGCGCGCTGTCGAGCTTGCCTCTCGACGCGCACCTGGGCCGCCTGGTGGTGGAGGCGCAGGCGCGCCGCGAGGCGGGCGAGCACGCGCTGTCCGACGACGTGGTGGCGCTGGTGGCGGCGCTGGCCGTGGGGCGCCCGCTCTTCGATGGGCCACCGCGCGAGCTGGACGTGGCGGACGGCACGGATCTGCGCGCCAGCGGCTGCGACGTGGTGGCGTTGGTGCGCGCCATGCGCGAGGGGGACGCGCGCCGCGACGGCCTGCACCACATGGCCCTGCGCGAGGCACGTCAGCTCCAAGAGCGCCTGCGCCAAGCGCTGGGCTGGCCCGGGCGTGAGGCCGAGCGCACGGGCAACGCCATCGACCGGCACGCCGTGGCGCAGGTGATCCTCGCGGCAGACTCGCGCTCGGCCTACGTGGCGCGCCACCGCAAGCACGAGACGGCCTGGGCCAACGGTGGCCCCGAGCTGGACCTCGGCCGCGAGAGCGCGCTGCGCCTCAAGCAGGAGCGCGACGCCGGGCGACGCGACGCCGCGAAGGTGGACGCCGTGCTGGTGCTGGACACGTGCGCCATCGGCGCCTCGGCCCGCGAGACGCGGCTCATCGCCACGTGTGTGATGCCCGTGCCGGTCGCGTGGCTGGTGGAGGCGGGGCTCGGCGAAGAGCGCCTGGGCAACGTGACGCGCGAGCGTGGCCACATCACGGCCAGCCTGGAGCGCTTGTACGCGGGCGTGGTGCTGCAGAGCCGCGAGGCCGAGCCCGAAGGCCCCCTGGCGCGTGAGGCCATCGCCAAGCTGTTCCTCGAAGGCCGCCTGTTCAAGGGCTCACTAGCCGAAGCCAAGCGCCGCGTGAGCGAGCGCGCGCTCGCGGCGGGGCTCGCAGGCACGCGCCTCGGTGACTCGCTCGGTCTGTCTCCCACCAAGCCGCTGCCACCGCTCGACGTGTTCCTCGCGGAGCGCCTGCTCGAGCTGGGAGTGGAGCGCGTGGCCGACCTCGCGCTGCTGTCGGCCGAGGACGTGCTGCCCGACGCATTGCCGGCCTACGAGAGCCAGCTGCTGGCCCAAGAGTTCCCGCCGCGAGTGAGCGTGGGCGATGCCGAGTACGTGAGCGAGGTGGACGTGGAGCAGCGCCTCGTGACGCTCCGCATGGTCCGCGGTCAGCGCACCACGCCGCCGCCCGCGCAGTACATACCGCGCTTCGGTGGGTTCAAGGTGTGCGCCGAGGCTGGCCGCGTGCTCCACGTGGTGCGCCCGCACACGCGATAGACTCGCGCGATGGCGCGCGCCCTGAAGCCGAAGCTCGAGAAGACCGAGACCACCCGAGAGGTGGCCGCGGGGGTCCCTTCTCGACGATCGAGATTCGGCCCTACACTGCCACATGCGTGCACGCCTCCGAATCGCAGCCCGGATCATGGCCTTCCTCCTGATTCCTCTCGGGGTCGTCGGCATCGTGCCGCTCGGTGAGGTCAGCGACCCAGGGGACTCGTTCTACTTCTTCTCGAGCGACACGGAGGACGAGGACGAACGCGAGCTCGAGCGTGAGCTGGAGCGCTGCGGCCGCGCGGACAACGCCCACGTCCTGGTGCGCATCGTAGCCAGCGAGCCTCTTGGTCGCGTCGAGAGCGCCTGCGCACAGCTTCTCGCCTCGGTGGGCACTCCTCGCGAGCGGGTAGAGACCAACAGTGCGCCTCGAGCCTACGCGTTCTCCGATCTCACCCGACAGGTGATCGACGGCCGTATGGCCGTGGGCGTCCTCTTGGTGGTCATCGCGCTCGGGGGTCTGATCGCCTCGCTGGGCCTCGGCCGAATCGCCGCGGGCCTGCTCATCATTCCCTGCCTCGTCGCCTACCGCGTGGACCTTCTCCCCATTGTCCTGGGCGCGGCCCTCCCCGCCCTGGCCCTCTTCTTGGCGTGCGCCCACTATGGTGACGGGCCACGCACCCCGAGCGACAGTCGCGCCGCGCTGATCGTCTCGTTCGTCTTGGTGCCCCTGATCAGCGTCGCCATCGTCCTGCTCAGCATCAACTCGGGCAGCGGGCGAACGAACGTCCGCCTGACGGTGGCCTTCGTGCTCTGCGCCGTGGCCTGGGGCACTACGGGCATCCCGCTGTCGACGTTCATCCACCGAGTCCGCGCTGCCGCCGCGGGCCAAGCGGAGCCACCCCGCATGCTCATCCCCCGCGTGGCCATCTCCGTCATGATCCTCGCCACCGCGGCCTCGTTCGCGGGCGCCATCGCGGGTCCCTGAGCCTCACCGGAACCTCCCGTCGCGCACGGTGTCCAACCCCATGTGCGCGCGCCACGCTTCACCTTCGCTCACTCGCTGGGGCTCTCGTTCCTGGGCGTGGCCGCGCTCCTCTACTTTCTGGCCAGCGCTCCCGAGCGGGCCCTGGCCGAGCGTGAGTCCGCGTGGGGCGGCATTCGCGAGGGCGACGTGGTGTTCCAGGACCTGGCCTGCGGCGTGCGCTGTGCGCTCATTCGCCAGGCCACCGACAGCCGCTACGTGCACGTGGGCATCGTCCTCGTCGAAGGCGGCGAGCGCGTGGTGTACGAGGCGTACGAGCCGGTGGGCCCAACGCCCCTGGCCGAGTGGGTGGCGCGCGGAGTCCACGGTCACATCGCGGTCTACCGCCCAGACGCCGCCCTGCTGGCCGACCTGCCCGCCGCCCGCCGCGGCATCGAGCGCATGCGCGGCCGCCCCTATGACGGCGACTACCAGTGGGATGACGAGGCCATCTATTGCAGCGAGCTCATCATCAAGGCCTTCGCCGGAGCGCGCGGCGAGCTCTTCGTCACGCCGCACACGGTGGATCTCGGTGACCAGCGGGCGCGCGTCGCCTCGCTCTCGGGAGGCCGCCTGACCGAGGCCACGCGGATGGTCACCCCGCGCGACCTCGCCGAGTCTCCACGCTTGCGGCGAGTGGTGGACGAGCTGCTCCCGCGCTGAGCCCGTGCCGCGGGCACGCCCCGGTGGCGCGACGCTACCCCTGTCGCTCCGCGCGAAACGCCGCGGGGCTCAGCCCCGTCCAGCGCCGAAACGCCCGGCGGAAGTTCGCCTCGTCGCGGTAGCCCAGCCGAAGGGCGATGTCGTGGACCCTCTGCTGCGTGCGTGTGAGGGACTCTTCGGCCAGCTCGCGCCGCACCTCGTTCATCAACTGGCGGTAGTCGAGGCCCGCTTCCGTGAGCGCGCGCCGGAGGTCGCGGCCCGAGCAGCCGAGGAGGGCCGCCATCTCGGTGGCATCGGGAATGTCGCCGCGCGCCGTGCGGAAGGCCTCCTGGATCGCATCCCGCGCTCTCGCCAGCACGCCGCGGTCCTCGGCCTGCCGCTGGAGGTCCCGCTCGAGCAACGGCTCCATGCCTCGCAGCGAGACACTGTCTCCGTTCAACAGCGGGGCGAACGCCGCCTCGGGGTCCACCACGAACATGCGGTGCGCCGGGCGCGAGAACTGGACGGGATACTCGAAGGAGACGCTCTTCCAGTGAGCGGGCTCGTCGTACGACAGCTCGAAGCGCAGCCCGTCCATGCGATTGCCCCACACCGTCTGGGCCACGTCGGCGGCGAAGCGAATGGTGGCCTCCATGAGGAAGACCGCGATGTCGTCATGGGGCTTGTCCTCGTCGAGCCGAACCGACGGCACGCTGCGCTTCCCCTGGCTCCCGGCGTCGATCTCGATGAACTCGATCTGAACGCGTACGTGCGTGGCGTGCAGCGAGCCGTAGCGCGTGAACAAGCGCGCCAGGTCCATGAGCGATGGACTGCTGATCGCGGCGAAGCCCAGTAGCCCCAGGGACGCCAGCCGCACGCGCCGGCCGAACCAGAGCCCGAGCGCCGGGTTCTCGGTGAGTCGCAGCGCGTTTCGCACCAGCTGCTGGAAGTCGCCCCAGTCGGAGTGCTCGCCCATGGTGTCGATGCGGGCCGGCGAGATGGTCGTCTCGGCCAGGAGGTCGCCCAGCGCGTAGCCCTCGTCCTCTAGGGCGCGCGTCAGAATCCCGGCGACCTGCCGCATGCTCAAGGGGGCTTCCCCGGAAGCGACCGAGCTGGCCCGGTGCGACTCGTCCATCACCGGGGGAGGCTACCAGGGTTCGAGGCCAGCGGTCCACGCCGGGCTGCCGAGGAGCGCCTCAAATGACCTATGCCCGGATGCCAAGTGACCCCTGCACGGCCCGGAACTCGGTGATAGTTGCATCGCATGAGTTCCTCGCGAGCCCTGTACGGCCGTCGCCGCGCCCCTCGGAGTGCGTCTCTTGCGGTGCTCGTGACCACCGCGGTCATGGCCGCGTGCGCGAGCCCCAATGGGGCGCAGCCACCCGTCACGGAGGGTAACGCTCGCTTCACGGTCATCACCCCCACCCTCATCCGCATGGAGTACGCGGAGGACGGTGCGTTCGAGGACCGACCCACCCAGACGGTGGGCACCCGCCCCGCGAGCCGCACGCCCTACACCACGCGCGTGGAGGCGGGTGAGCGCGTGGTCGAGACCGAGGCGTTGACCCTGCGCTACCGCGTCGCCTCCGGCCCCTTCGGCGCCGACAACCTCACGGTCACGCTCCGCCAGGCCACCGAGGTGGTGGCGCGCCCGGAGTGGGGTGAAGCCACGCCCAACGACGACCAGCTCGGCGGGTGGCTCCGCGGGCTCGACCTGCTCGGCACTTCGGCGCCCCTCAACCCGGGTGTCCTGAGCCGCCGCGGCTGGTTCTTGTTGGACGACTCGGCGACCGCGCTCCTGGTCGGCGCGCGCCCGGGGTACGCCACCCGCCCGGCGCGCGACGGGGCCTACCAAGACGGCTACTTCTTCGGCTACGGCCTCGACTATCGGGGGGCCCTCGCCGATCTGCGCGCGCTCACGGGCGCCGCGCCGCTGCTGCCGCGCAAGGCCTTCGGCGTGTGGTTCTCGCGCTACTGGCCGTACTCCGGCGCGGAGTGGCAGGGGGTGGTGAGCGAGTTCCAGGAGCACCAGGTGCCGCTCGACACGCTCTCGCTCGACACCGAGTGGAAGGAGACGCCCGAGGGCAGCGACTGCTCGCTCGTCAACTCGTTCACTGGGGCGCCCGAGGGTTCGCCGTGCTCGTGGAACGGCTGGGATTGGAACACCGCGCTCTTCCCCGACCCCGAGGGGTTTCTGGCGTGGGCCCACGAGCAGGGCGTGGAGGTGGGGCTCAACGTGCACCCCTCCGTCAACCAGGACGACCCCGCGCTGGCCACGTTCGGTGCCGCCGCAGACCAGTTGCGCAGCGACTTCGGCTGCGCCGTGCTGCAGGGTGACCCGGGGAGCCGCTGCATGGTGCTCGACCTCGGCGACCCGGCGCAGCTCGAGGCGTACTTCGAGCTGCATCGCCCCATCGCCGCAGGAGGGGTGGACTTCTGGTGGTTCGACTGGTGCTGCGAGAGCACGAGCGTGGAGGCAGAGGGCCTGACCGCGGACACCTGGATCAACGAGGCCTACCTGGCCGAGCATCGACGCATGGGCTCGCGCTGGCCGGCGTTCTCGCGCATCGGCAGCGCCCGCGGCGCGTGGGGGGCGCGGCCGGCGGCGGGCGAGGGCCTGGTGGGCCAGGGGGCGTTCGCCGAGCATCGCGCCACCCTGCACTTCACGGGAGACACCTGCTCCTCCTGGGAGCTGCTGCAGTTCGCCGCCGAGTTCAGCGCCGCCGAGGGAGCCGCCATCGGCATGCCCTACGTCTCCCACGACATCGGGAGCTTCCACGGTCCGCGGGAGTCGGGCGAGGCCTGCAACGTCGCCCCCTTCACGCCGGTGCTGCCCGACGACATGTACGTGCGCTGGATCCAGCTGGGCACGTTCCAGCCCATCTTGCGGCTGCACTCGCAGCACGGGCAGCGGCTGCCGTGGGAGTACACGGGCGACGCCGCGGTCATCGCCACCGACTTCCTGAGGCTCCGTGAGCGCCTGGTGCCGTACCTCTACACGCTCGGCCGCCAGGCGCACGACACGGGGCTGCCGCTGGTGCGAGCGCTGTACCTGCAATGGCCAGCGCTGGAAGAGGCGTACCTGGCACCCTCCAGCTTCACGCTGGGGGATGGCCTCTTCGTCGCGACGGTGGCGGCACCGGGTGCGCAGACGTCGGTGGAGTTCTGGCTTCCCCCCGGGCAGTGGTACGACTTCTTCAGCGGCGAGGCGGTCGCCGGGGGAGCCACCATCGTCCGAGACGTGACGCTCGCGGAGTACCCGGTGTATGCGCGCGCGGGCACCATCATCCCCACGCAGCCGGACTTGCCCACCAGCAGCGCTGGTCCGGAAGACGAGCTCACGCTGAACGTGTGGGCGGGCGCCGACGGAGAGTTCGACCTCTACGAAGACGCCGGAGAGGGCTTCGGCCATGAGCGCGGACAGCTCCAGTTCACCCGGGTGCGGTTCGTCGACCGTGCGGGTTGCCGCGAGGTGGTGGTCAGCCCCTCCGAGGGACGCTCCTTCGCGGGCGCGCTCTCGTCTCGCTCGTGGTCCGTGCGCGTGGTGGGGGTGGCCGACCCCACCCGCGTCCGCGTAGGCGAGAACGAGGCGGCACGGGGCGGCGCAGCGCCAGGCTATGAGTATGATGCTGCGACGCAGGCGCTCACCGTCCGCACTGGCGTACAGTCGACGCGCTCCGAGGTTCGCGTGCGGGTAGGCGACGGATGTGCGTCGTGAGGTCCCGAGGACAAAGCTGAACATGAACTCCCCATCACTCCCATTGGTCCCGCGCCCGCTCGTCTCCCTCGCCGCCCTGATCGCGATGGCCAGCTGTTCCTCGCCGACCGGGCAGCCGCTCGGCGGCCCCGCGCCGCTCACCTACGACGCAGCGCCCCAGCCGCCATCCATCCTGCGCGACGTGGCCAGGGTGAACGACGAGCAGGAGTGGAACGGCCCGCACGTCCCCGGGCTGCGCACCACCATGGACGGCCGGGTCGCGCTCCGGGTGCAGGGCGGACCGTCCACGCTCGGGTTCTACCTCTTCGTCCCGGAGGCCCTCGACGAGCCCATCCTCACGGGCCCGTCGGGCCCACGGATGCTGGCGAGCGCCACCCCCCTCGAGGTCACGCTGCCGCCTGCGGCCGAGCCGGGGCTGTACCGGGTGGGACACCACACCATCTGCGACCCCACGGAGGAGTTTCCGGTGCCGGGTGAGCGGCCCAACCCGTACCCCTGCGGCACGGACCTCGCGAACGACTGCTACGACTTCACGGTCATCAGCTCCATCTCGGTGCCCCTGATCACGCTGTACATCTGGGGCACCCCGGTCACCGTCGAGGTGGCGTCGCCCAAGACGGCGCAGGCCAACATCGTCCGCGTGGAGCTGGGGACCTCCGTCCGAGGAGCCGAGATCTCCAACTCGCCCGAGCTCGCCGAGGTGGCCGTGACCATGGACGGGCGGCTTCTCACCGGGCGGCTCGGCGGCGCCAACCGCTACTGGACCAACCCGCAAACGGGCGAGCAGCTCACGCGCCCGTACGACCTGGTCTACTCCGTGCTCCCCGACGACGCCGACCCGTGCGACGTGACGCGCTGGACCGACTTCCACCCGATGACCCACGCGCCCTTCGACCCGAACATGACGCGCTACGGCCTCGCGGCGTACCCGTTCCGCGACAGCGAAGGAGAGCTGCTCGGCGATGGCGAGGACATGGGCGGCAGCTACCCGTGGGTGGACCGCGAAGGCGCCAACGTCTTCATGACCGGCGTGCCCGGCGTCATCACGGAGCAGTCCGAGGAAGACTACCCACGGCGCTGCGTGGTCGCGGGCTGTGAAGAGCTGGAGTACGAGCGGGACTTCGATCGAGGCTTCCTGGTCGCGGGCCTCTGGACGCACGGCAAGCTCGTCCACCTCGACGCGCTCATCAACAACGTGGACTGGTCGGTGGGCGTGCGCCCCGACACCCACTACCTGGTGGACCTCTACCGAGACGACGCGGGCGATCCGGTGTCCGTGCGCTTCGGATCGGGCCGCGGGTTCGATGCCCAGATCCCCGGGTACCCCGGCAACGCCAACATCCTCGACTCGTTCCAGGCGATGCTGAACCACCGCCCGGCCGCGCGCACCATCACGCCCCGCGACGTCGTGTGGATCATGAACACCGGCGTGGCCACCGACGAGGTGGTGTTCGACGACTTCTTGGATCCGCGCGCGTACATCGTGTCCAACATGCAGGCGTCGGTCACCCAGGTGCGCGAGGACCGCGGCCGAGGCCCCGCGACCACGGGGGTGCCCATCCACTGGAACGGCCAGAAGCGCAGGCTCGGCTTGAACCTGGGCATCAGCAACCAGCGCAGCTACACCATCATCCCCGGCGAGCAGGTGGACGTGCACATCCAGAACGCGGCCACCTCGCTGGTGTTGCCTGTGCCCGCCTATGGCGTGGTGGAGGCAGGCACCGGCCGCTCGGAGCCGGTGGCGCTCGGCGGGTTCTACGGCCGCGGCTTCTGGCTGGATGGTGACAACCGCATTCGCTACGCCACGCCCGCGCAGCCCGAGCCGACCACGGACGACTGGTACGTGGGATTGTTCGTCGACCCGCGCACCACCGAGGGCGCCACCCGCGCGCTGATCTCGTTCCCCGACGGGACGTCCGTGCGCCTCGTGGACCGGCAGACGCTGCAGTACGTGTTCAACGAGCGCGTGGAGCACGAAGTGGCGCTCCCGCCTCACGACACCGGCTGGATTCACCTCGGGTGGCACGTGCGTCGCGACCACCGCGAGCTGACGTTGCTGGTCGATGGATTCCCGTTGGATCGCTTCGAGCCCACGCGGCCGTACTTCGGCGTCCCGGAAGGCGAGCTGTTCCTCGGTCGCGGCCCGGACCGCCGCTCGGGGGACCGCGACGCGGGCGTGCGCGGCTGGGTGGACGACTTCAAGGTGCTCGCTCACGCCGTGGACGCCGAGGTGGCTTGCAACCACGCGGGTGGCACCCTGGTGCAGCTCGGCGGCGACGTGCTCGGGGCCCAGGCCGACCGCTACCCCGCCTGGGCGCACGCCGAGGTGGCTGCGGCCGCCGGGCGCCCCGAGGGAGCGCGCTATGCCTGCTTCCACGACTACAGCGCCGACAACGCCGCCACCCTGGCGAGCATCCCCGCGGGCACCGAGTCCATCCGCGACGCGATCATCTTCCCCGAGGGGCCCCTGCGTGCCGGCGTGCCGCGCCCGGACTCGTCCAGCAATGCGTTCTGCCTGAGCTGCCACAGCGCCGCCGGCATCGGCAGCATGGGGCTCGCTGCCCTCGAGGCTCGGCCTGGCGTCCTGCTCGAAGACGACCCGCGCCGTCAGCCCCACCAGCCTCCTCGGCGGGTGTTCGGCAACATCCCGGCGGGGTGGATCCCTCCGGGGAGTGGCCCCGGGAGCCCCGCCGAGGCGTTCCGCGCGCCGCCCGAGGGCGTGCTCATCGACGAGTGGGTGCTCCCTTGACGCTGGCGAGCTGCTCGAGCTCACGACTCCTGGTCAGTGTGTTTCTGGGCGTCGTGTGGGTGGGCTGCGCGAGCCCTCTGCAGCCCGCGGACTTGGTGCTCACGGGTGGCACCATCCACACCGTCGCAGAGGCCATGCCGCGCGCCACCACGGTCGCCATCCGCGACGGCGAGATCGTCTACGTGGGCGATGCGGATGGTGTGGAGCGCTTCGTCGGCCCCGAGACCGAGACGGTGGACCTCGGCGGACGGCTGGTGCTTCCGGGGTTCATCGATACGCACGCTCACCCCGTGCAGGCGGCCGGGCTGGCCTATGCACTGCGGGTGTCGTCGTCGGTGAGTCCGGCGGACGTCGTGCTCCAGGTGGAGGCCTATGCGGCCCGCTACCCCGACCGCGCCTTCGTGCTCGGCTTCGGCTTCGACGAGACCGCGTTCGGGCCCGACGGACCACGCCGGGAGATGCTCGACAGCGTGGTCTCGGACCGCCCCGTCATCCTCATCGACCAGGGCGGCCACAGCGCTTGGGTCAACTCCGCCGCGCTCGCGGAGTTCGGCATCGACGCGTCCACCCCCGACCCCATCCCGGGGCGACACTACTACCAGCGCGATCCCGACGGCACGCCCACCGGCTGGTTGGTCGAGTCCCAGGCCTACATGCCCCACCTCGCCGCGCTCGGGGCCTTCGACGCGACGGCCGCCGCGAGGCCCAACAACCTGGTCTATGGGCTCTTCTCCAGCGTGGGCATCACCACGGTCTACGACGCGGGGATGTCCTCCTTCGAAGCCGAGGCTCTCGAGGCGCTCGCCGACATGGATCGGCGGGGCCTGCTCCCCTTTCGCGTGGTGGCCTCGCATCAGATTCAGCACCCCGACCAGGTCGCCTCCGCCATCGAGCGCTTCGCGGAGCTGCGCAGCACCTTCGACGGCGACCTTCTGCACATGGGCATGATCAAGATCCACAACGACGGCACCACCGAGGCGCGCACCGCAGCCTACTTGGAGCCGTACACCGACGTGCCCAGCTCGTCGGGCGCGGTTCTGCTCGACCCGAGCGTGCTGAACCCGTTCGTGGTCGCCATCGACCGCGCCGGCATCGACGTCCACATCCACGCGATCGGTGACAGGGCGGTGCGTGAGGCGTTGGACGCCATCGCGCTCGCTCGCGCCGAGAACCCCGACGCGGACACGCGCCACACGCTGGCCCACGTCGAGCAGATCACGGACGCCGACGTGCCACGCTTCGCGGCGCTCGACGTCACGGCCCAGACCACGCCGTACTGGTACTCCTCCGACTACGCGGGCCAGGAGCTCGTCATCGGTCCCGAGCGCATGATGCGCCTCTACCGCCTCCAGGAGCTCATCGAGTCCGGAGCGCGCGTGACCTACGGCAGCGACTTCCCCGCCACGGGGGAGGAGCTCCTGTCCATGAGCCCCCTCTGGAACATCGAAGCGGGTGCCACGCGCCAGGCCATCGGCGATCCGAGCGCGCCGATCCTGGGCGGTGTCGGCGCGCGCACGAGCGTGGAGGACATGGTGCGTGGCTACACCCTCGACGCGGCCCACCAGCTCCACATGGAAGATCAGGTGGGCTCCCTCGAGGTGGGCAAGCGCGCGGACCTGGTGGTGCTCGCCGGCAACATCTTCGAGCTGCCCCTCCACGAGATTCACCAGACCGGGGTGGACGCCACCATGGTGGATGGCGAGGTCGTGTCAGGGTCGCTGCCCTAGCGCCGGGCTCAGTTCTCGACCAGCTCGGACTCCACCACCATGTCGAGCACGTAGGCCACCGACGACCCATCGGCCGGGGGGTTGGCCACACGGTAGCGCAGCACGCGCACCACGTTGCGGGTGCCCGGCTCGTGGGTGTAGCCCTCGATGTCCTGGTAGAGGAACTCCCACTCGCCGTGCTCCACCTGGAGGCCGTTGTCGTCGTAGCGGACCTCGCGGATGTGCAGGCACTGGTAGTCCGGCATCATGGCGTGGTGGCAGGCCACGCGCTGCGGGGCCACCTCGAAGAACACGCGCTCGCCCGCGGTGCCGAAGCGCGTGTCGGCGGTGGGCTCGCCGCGGAAGCGCAGCGTGTCGCCCTCTGGGGTGGTCAGCACCAGCACGTCGTCGGCTTCGAGCTGCAGCGTGCCGCCTCCGCCGAGCACGCCCGCGATCGCGCTCTCGGCGCGCATGAGCGGCTCTTCGCAGGCCATCTCGGTCTGCATCAGCCCACCCACCGAGAACGCGCCGTCCGCCACGCTGAAGCTGCCGCCCATGCGGTTGCAGGCGTTCGAGACCGACACGCGGCCGTCGGTGAAGTCCAGCGTCACGGGCCGCTCGGGGTTGGGGAAGAACGCGTCGAGGCGGGTGCCGTCAGCGCTCGTCGCGTCCACCAGCTGCCAGTGGTAGGCCGAGAGGCGGGGGTCGGACGTGCCCTCGGTGGTCTCGTCGGGCGTGGTGCTGGAGGTCTCGCCGCGCTTGCAGCCGGGGGCAGCGAGCATGAGGAGCATGAGGAAGAGGAGGGAGATGCGTTTCATGGGGGTCTATCGAAGGGGGGAGGGCGCGAGCGGGTCGCGCGGTGCGACGACAGACGCTGGGCCTGCGAGGATGATTCAGTGTGGAGGAGCGTCGCCGTCGCCGTCGCCGTCCACGCTCAGGACAACGACAACGACAACGACAACGACAACGACAACGAGGGGACGTGGACTCTAGGCTCGGGCGGCGATCTGCCGGGTGAGCACGTCGGCCATGGCCATGCAGGTGGCCTGCGGGTTCACGGCGGTGGGGCTCGGGAAGATGCTCGTGTCGCAGATGTAGACGCCTTCGACCCCGCGCACGGCGCCGCTCGGGTCCACGGGGCCTTCGCTCTCGGAGGCGCTCATGCGGCACGAACCGAAGGCGTGGTTGCCGGTCATCATCATGTGCTTGGCGCCCAGCTTCGAGCTCAGCAGGTGCTCGGTGTCGCGCTTGTTGCGCAGCTTGCTGGGGACGCCCGGCATGGTGCCGGTGGACACGTACTGGGCGCCCACGTCCAAGAAGCCGTCGGCGGCCATCTTCATGCCGCGGAACACGTTGCGGGCCTCGAAGTCCGGCACCTGGAACTTCATGTTGGGGCGCCCGTGGCGGTCGGCCTTCACGCTGCCGCTGCACTTCCCGCGGTAGACGATGGCGATGACGGCCATGTACTTGATCTCGGAGAGTTCGCGCAGGAACGCCTCGCCCATGCCGCCCCACTTGGCCAGCAAGAGGCCCGGCGGTGCCCACAGCGACTCGAACTTCATGCCGCGGATGTCTTCGCTGATGGCGCCCCAGCCCTGCGTGGCGCCGATCCACGGGTCCACGCGCTCCTCCATGCGCGCGATGACGCCGCCCGTGAGGTGCACGTTGAGCGTGGCGCCGATGCGGCCGCGCGGGTTGATGCCGCTGCGCTGCAGGATGACGGGCGTGTTCATGACGCCGGCGGCCAGCACGATGCGCGGCGCGCGCACGTGGAAGGTGCCCACGCTGCGCCGGCCACGCGGGTCCACCACGCGGCCCGTCACGCCCACGGCGCGGGTGCCTTCCATCTCGATGTTCTCCACGTGCGCGCAGGTGTAGACGCGCGCGCCGTCCTTCACGGCATAGGGGATGTAGCTGCGGTCCGTGGACTGCTTGGCCCCGCTCGCGCAGCCCACCAGGCAGTCGGCGCAGCCCTCGCAGTTGTGCACCGCGCGCGGCAGGGCCTTGCCCGGCTGCCCGGCGGCAGCCAGCGCCTTCTGCACCACTCGGTTGCGCGGGCCCATCACCGACATGGGCGTGGGGGCCGTGCGCGTGCCCTCGAAGATGCGCTCGAACGCGGCGTCCAGCTCGGGGCCCTCCAGCCAGTGGAGCCCGTTGCTGCGCGACCAGTCCTGCCGCACCCAGTCCGGGATCTTGAGCATGATGGCCGAGTTCATGACGGTGCTGCCGCCCAGGCAGCGGCCCTGCATGATGGGCACGGGGGACTTGGCCTGGATGATGCGCAGGCCGCCGTCCCACATGTACTGACTCATGAAGCCGGGTCCGTCGCGCGTCATGTCCTCGGGGGCGATCTGCGGGCCGGCCTCCAGCACCACCGTGCGCAGCCCAGCGGCCGCGAAGTTCCTAGCCGCCACGGCGCCGCCCGCGCCGCTGCCCACCACGATGACGTCGGCGTGGTCGTCGAAGCCGCCCGTCAGGTCTTTGAGATGGTGGATCACGCGTTGCCGCCCTTCGAGTTCTCCACCGCCGACACCCGCGCGCGGTCGCGCACCAGGTAGTCCACGTCCACGTCGATGCGGAATGGGTCGCTGGGCCGGTCGCAGTGCGTCACCTGCCCGATGTAGCGCACCACGCTCGGGTGCCCGAAGTAGGTCATGGCCAGCGTGGCCTTGAGCGCTCCCACGAACTGCCCCATGGGCGAGAAGGGCTCTTTGTACCAGCGCTCGAACGCCTCCCGGCGACGTGCGAGGGGGACACGCTTCAAGCCTGGCCGCTCCCCCAGCGAGAGCGGCAGCATCACGTCGGCGGCCACGAACAGCGCGCCCACCAGCTGCGTGCGGTGCGGCGGCAGGTCTTCGAGGTAGCGCAGCGTGCGCGACGCCACGTCCGTGCTGCGCCAGTCCGGCGCTCCGAAGTCGTTCTCCGGATACAGCACCTCGGCCGTGCCTTCGATCCCGCTCACCATGCTCTCGACCATGCGCATGCGCGGACCGTATCAGATGCGGCGCCGGGCCCGAAGCGCGCTGCAAGGGGCCCCCCACGATTCGTCTACGCGTCCGGGCGCCTCGCTCGAAGGCCGAGGCGAAACGCTTGCGGCCGTGGCACCGGGCTCAGCGCGAGGCGCAGCGGGCCCGGGTCGTCGAACTCGAACCGCTGCACGATCATGCCGAGCGCCAGCGTGGCCTCCACCAGCGCGAAGCTGCGCCCGAGGCAGGTGCGGCGACCCACCCCGAAGGGCTTGTAGGCATACGCCGGCCTCTGGCGCGCGCGCTCGGGCAGGAAGCGGTCGGGATCGAAGCGCAGCGGGTCGGGCCAGACCTCCGGGTCCCGCTGGATGGCAGACAGCAAGAGGGCCACGGGCTGACCGCGCTGCACCGCGTAGCGGCCACCGAGCAGCGCGTCTTCCTTGGGACCGCGCGAGATGAACGGCAGCGTCGGGTGGAGCCGCAGCGTCTCGTCCAGCACGCAGCGCACACGCTCGAGGGAGCGGACGGCGGCGAAGGTCGGCGTCCCACCCGCGAAGACCTCGTCCACCTCGGCGCGGAGGGCAGCAGCCAGCGCCCGGTCGCGCGCCACGTAGTGCAGCGCCAGCGCGAGCAGGCCGGCCGTGGTCTCGTGCCCAGCGATGAGGAAGGTCAGGATCTGGTAGCGCACGTTGGCGTCGCTGAGCAGCTCGCCCGTCTTCGGGTCCGCGCTGGTCAGCATCCGCGAGAGCAGATCCTTCGGCCAGGCGTCGCGCGGCATGGCGCGCCGGCCGGCGATGACGGGATCCACCAGGTGGTGCAGGGCCCCCACGTCGCGCTCGAACGCGCGCTGTCTGTGCGCTTCGTACCACTGGCTGAGGCGCGGTCGGAAGGCGCCGTTCACGATCTCCTGCCCGCCGCGGCCGAGCGCGATCAGGAACGGGTCCAGCTTCGGGCGGTCGAACGTGCCGAAGCGGTGGTCGAAGCCCGCCAGCGAGATGGTCTCGAGCGTGAGCTTGATCGTGTCGCCCACCACGTCGACCGGCCTCTCGCTGCGTTGCCAGTGATCCAGGAGCTCGTTCAAGACTTCGAGCTTCGCGTCGAAGTAGCGCTCCATCGCGCTCCCGGCGAACGCGGGCGCGAGCACCCGGTGCGCCGCCCCCCACGCCGCTTCGTCGCTGTGCGCGGTGAAGAGGCCGTCACCTCCCAGCAGACGAACGCGCAGCATCAACGGGTCGATCACCTTCTCCCAGCGCTCGTCGTCGACCACCTCGGCCGCTAGCCGGGCGTTGCACACGAAGGTGAGGTCTGGGATGCCGGGCAGCGGCACACGGAAGACGCCCTCGCGCCGAAAGCGGTCGGCCATGCGCGTGAGCCCGGGGATGATCCCTTCGCGCGTGAGCACGAAGGGGAGCGGGCCCACCACGGGCCAGGTAGGAATCTGCGGGATGAGCTCTCGTGTCGTGTCGATCATGTGCTTAGATCTAGGCGCCGTCCGCTCCGCTCTCCACTCGCGTTCCGGGCTCCGTCCGCCATGAAGTCATCACCCCCGAAAACCCCACGAAGAGTGCCGAATCAGGAGCGCGCGCGCGTGCTCGTGGCGGCCATCTTGGAGGCGTCCGCTCACGTTCTCGAGGTCCACGGCTTCGAGGGAGCGACCACCGCGCGCATCGCCGCGAAGGCGGGCGTGAGCGTGGGGTCCCTGTATCAGTACTTCGGCACCAAGGAGGCCCTCTTCGACGCGCTGACCGCCGAGCTGATCGAGCGCCTCATGCTGGCCGTGGCGCCGGTGGTCGCGGCGCCCGCGGGCACTGTGGAGGACCGCATCGAGCGGGCGCTGGATGCAGGGTTCAGGGTGATTGCCCCCTACCCCACCGTGTTGCGCCAGCTCGCTGCCGCGACCGACACCGCCTTCGAAGCCCGCCTCTCGGTCCTGCGGCTTCAGGCCATCGACCTCGTGGGCACGCTCCTCTCCGACCCCACGAGCAGCCTCGACTCCCACGAGGTGGCGGTCCGCGCGCGCATGGTGGTCAACGCTAGCGAGGGCATCGTCCTGAACCTCACGCGCGGCGATGACTCCGCCCGCATCGCACGCGAGGCGAGCCGCATGTTCGCCCGCTACTGCGCCGCGTAGGCGCTACTCCAGCAAGCCCCGCGCCGTCTGCTTGGGGATCCGCCGGAGCGCGCTCTCGGCCGCGTAGAACCCGCACATGCCGTGCACGCCGCCGCCCGGCGGAGTGGACGCGGAGCACAGGAACACGCGCGGGTTGGGCGTGCTGTACGGGTTCAGGCGCGCCACGGGCCGCGTGAACAGCTGGAACATGTCGGCCACGCCGCCGGTCACCGCGCCGCCCACGTAGTTGGGGTTGTGTGCCTCGAGGTCCGGCGTGCGCGTCACGTGCCGCGCCAGGATGCGGTCGCGGAAGCCCGGCGCAAACCGCTCGATCTGCCGCTCCACCACCTGCGTCAGGTCTTCGTCGCTGCCCGCCGGCACGTGGCAGTAGCCATAGCCCGTGCGCTTGCCCTCGGGCGCGCGGCTCGCGTCCATGTCGGCCTGCTGCACCATCAGCACGAAGGGCCGCTCGGGGTGCTCGCCGCGCCACACGGCCGCCTCGGCCGCGGCGATCTCACCCAGCGTGCCGCCCACGTGCACGGTGGACGCCTCGAGGCAGCGCGGATCCTTCCACGGGACGGGCCCGTCCAGCGCCCAGTCCAGCTTGAACACCCCGGGGCCAAAGCGGTACTTGCCCAGGCGCTTGCGGTAACCCCCCGGCAGCACGTCCTCCGCGATGCGCGCCAGCTGGTCGGGGCTGGTGTCGAACAGGTACACCTTGGCGGGCGGCAGGTCGGCTGGCCCACGCACCCAGTGCCCCGTCTCGAGCTCGCCACCGAGCGACCGCAGGTGCGCCACCAGCGCGTTGGCCAGCATCTGCGAGCCGCCGCGCACCACGGGCCAGTTGGCCACGTGCGCCGTGATCAAGAACACCAAGCCCAGCGCCCCGGTGAGCGGCTTCTCGAGCGGCAGCACCGAGTGCGCGGCGCAGCCCGCCAAGAGCGCCTTCGCGCGCTCGCCCTCGAAACGCCTGCCGAGGCCCACCGCGGAGCGCAGCCCCAAGAGCCCGAAGCGCAGCATGGTGAGCGGGTGCTTCGGAAGGCGCAGCGGCGCCAGCGCGTCGCCCAGGAAGCCTTCGGGGTCCTTCAAGAAGGGCCGCACCAGCTTGCTGTAGGTGGCCGCGTCGCCGCCCAGCTCCTCCATGGTGGCGTCGAGCGAGCGCCGCAGCAGCACGGCGGGACCATCGGCAAACGGGTGCGCCACCGAGGCCTCGCCCGCGTCCCACACCAGGCCGTGGCGCTCGAGCGGCAGCGTGCGCAGGTACGGCGACAGCACGCCCATGGGGTGCGCCGCGGCGCACACGTCGTGATGGAAGCCCGGCAGCGTGAGCTCGGCGGTGCGCATGCCGCCGCCCAGCGTGGGCATGCCCTCCAGCACCAGCACGCGCGCGCCCCGCTCGGCCATTCGGATGGCGGCCGCGAGCCCGTTGGGGCCCGAGCCGATCACCACGGCGTCGTAGCTCTTCAGAAGCGCCCGCCCACGGTCACGGACGCGCCGCCGGGCCGCACGTCGGCTTGCACCGCCACGTCGTCGTCATCGGTGTCGTCGTCGCCCTGCACCAGCAACAGCACCAGGCCGATGACGCCACTCACTACCCCGAGCGACAGCCCCACGTCGGCCGTGATGGAGCGCCGCCGCAGGCCGCGCACCTCCGCGTCCGTGCAGTTCCGCGCGCCGTCGCGCCCACAGGTGCGGGCCAGCGCGCGGTCCTCGCTGCGCGTCATCAGCCCAGCCACCGCGAAGGTGACCACACCCGCGCCCGCCACCCCGAACATGGCGATCGCGGCCCCGTTGCCGCCGCTGCTGCTCGTGTCCGTGCTCTCGTCCAGCTCGGGGTCACCCACGTCGGTCCCGGCCCGCTGGGTCTCGCCCGGCTCGTCCGTCTCGGGGTGCGTCATCAGCGTGGGCGGCGGGTCATCGCTGGGCGGCGTGGTGCCGGCCCCGCTCTGCTGCGCCGCGTGCCGCCGCCGCAGGTTCACCAAGCGCTCCTCGAGCGCGGCGTGGTTGGGCGCCTCGGGGCTCGCCGCCAAGAACTGCTCGAGCCGCGTGATGGCGGGCTGAAGCTGCCCCAAGCGCTCGTGGCACGCGTAGAGGTTGTAGAGCAGCTGCGGATATTGCGTGAGCGCGTAGGCGCGCTCGAACTCGCGCAGCGCGGACTCGTAGTCGCCGGTGTCGAAGTAGCCCGTGGCCGCCAGGAAGTGCGCGCGGGCGATCTGGTCGCTCGACTCCGAGGGCTGCGCTGTGGCCTGCATTGGGGCGCCGAGCAGCGTGGCCAACAGCAACAGCGCCGCACCCACGAGCCTGCGCGCGGAGGGTGAACGGAAGACGATGGTCATGGGGAGGGCTCGCATCATGGCTCTTGGCAGAAGGAGAAGGCGGTGGTGTCGAGCGCGATCTGGGAGGTTCCGTCCTGCCACATGACCGAGATGACCGAGCGCTCCGTGACGCGCTCGAGGTACGCCGCAGCGACGTCGCGCAGGCGGTTGCTGTTGCCGGGGAAGGCCTCGATCACGCGCGTCCCACCGAGGCTGATGGGGTCGTCGGGCGCGCTCACGTCATAGCTGCCCGTCAGCATGCGCAGCGCGTCACCGGCCGCCGCGCGCGTGCCGAAGAAGAGCGCGAAGCGGCCAGCCCCGTAGCCCACGATGGCCAGCGGGCCCGAGGGAGTACCGGAGGTCCCGGTGACCTCGACGCGATCGCCCAGCGAGCACGTCCCCAGCGTCTGGGCGCGGCTGCACACCACCGGCACCAGCGCGAGGCGGATGGCCCCGCCCTGCACCTGGTAGCGCAGCGCGAGCACGTAGTGGTGCCGGTTCGGGGCGCCTGCCATCACGCCCACCTGGGCCACCGCGGGGCGGCCCTGGATCGTGGTGGCATCGGAGATCACGTCCGCGGCGCCCACGATGGTCTCGCCGTTGGACGTCAGGTCCCAGACCGCCAGGTTCCCGTTGCTGGTGGTGAAGAACACGTGGCCGGAGGGTGACCCCGCCGCGTTCACCGGGTCCCTGGACTCCGCCGGCGCGAGCGTGGAGTCCACCTCCACGCACGTGGCGGGCGAGCCCTGACGGCACGAGTTCAGGCGGTCCGGCAGGGAGGCCGCGCCGATCTCGCCCACCACCCAGCGCGGCGGCTCGGCGCCGCCAGTCATGATTCCGCCGGGCCGGAACGAGACGTCCTCCGTGGTGGTGATGCCGCCCAGGCTGGTGATGGCGATGTCGGTGCCCGACGTGTCGATGTCGCCGTAGTACGCGGCGATGTCATTCCCATCGGGGCTGCGCCGCACGGCGATCAGGTCCATGTCGGGATCGGCGGGCGTGTTCCCATCGCGGATGACCGCGATGCTCACCAGGTTGCTCAGCTCGGGCGGGGCGGCGATGTAGTTCGAGATCTGCACGAACGACGTGGGATCATTGCCCGTGGCTCGGATGATGAACGCCGAGTTGTTCCCGCCGTCCGACTCGATGGAGGCGGCCACGAACCAGCTCTCGCCAGCCGTGGTGGACGCCAGGCTGATGGGCGCCACGAAGGGCGTGGCTTCGAGGTCGAGCTGGTCGAAGCTGAAGAGTGTCCGCGCGGGGTGCTCGGTCACCGTGGACTCGACGGCCAACAGCTCACGCAGCGCAGCGCCACCGCACGCCTCGTCCACGTCGTTGGCGCAGATCTCGGGAGCCCCCGGATACACGTCGTCGCGCGTGTCGTCGCAGTCCATGCCGCCGCATTCGATGGCGTCCGCGCCGTCGTCGTCTCGGTCCGCGTCTTCGGCGCAGGCTTCGGCCGCGTCTATCCCGGTGTCCGCGCCCAGGTCCACGCTGCCGTCCGGCACGCCGCCCTGGTGCTCATCCGCCCCGAAGAGGAGAGTGCACCCACCCATCGCGGAAGCCACCCCAACCATCCACACCAACCACGCGGCCATGACCCCGCCGCGTGGCACCCTGAGAGCATTCATGTCCAGACGTCCTCGAAGCGGGCCGGGTGTCGACCGCGCCCGCGCAGGATGACACGCGGGGTGGAGGTGGCCAACGGTGGGTGGCCCACCCCGTCGTTGAACCCCTGCCTGCCTGATCTAGTCCTCCAGCGCGCAAGAGAACGAAGCGGCGAGTGTCCGGCTCAAGCTCCACCGAGGTAGCCGGCCACAGTCCGCTGGCAGTAGTCCAGGTACGCGCGGATGACCCGTGAAGGATGCGGCTGCCGCTTGTAGAGCAAGCTCACCTCTTGCTCGGGGAATGGGTGGTCCGGCAGCAGCGTCACGAGCCGCCCCTCACGGAGCGCCTCCGCCGCGAGGAACGGAGGGAGCTCCGTCACCACGTCTCCCGCGATCGCGCGTCGGCGCAGGTGGAGATAGTCGTTCACGGCCAGGAGCGGCGTCGGTTCGACCTCACGCTCGCCGAGACGCCAGGGCCGCCGAGCGTTCGCGTCGCGCACCCACATGGCCGCCGGGAACGTCAGCAGCGCGTCCCGGCTCGTGGGCATCCCGCAGCGCGCGATCAGGGTGGGGCTCGCCACGAGGATGTGGCGGTACCGCAGCAGGCGCTTCGCCACCAGGCTCTCGTGAACCACGGGCCCGATGCGCAGGGCGACGTCGATGCCCTCGGCGCTCAGGTCGACGGCGCGCTCGGTCGTGTAGACCACCACCTGGATGTCCGGGTGCTCCCGCTGGAAGGCGGCCAGCAGCTCCCACCAGGGCTCGAACGACGGGGGTATGGACAGCCGCAAACGTCCCTTGAGCACGTGCTGGTGGCTGGTCACCGCGAGCTCGCCCTCGTGCAGGGCGTCGATGCCGCGGCTGGCGTGCTCGTACAGCAACATGCCCGCGTCCGTGAGCTTCACGCCCCGTGCGGTGCGCTCGAGCAGCTGGACGCCGAGCTGCTCCTCCAGCTGGCGGACGTTGCGGCTGAGCGTGGCCAGCGGCACCCGGGTCTCGAGTGACGCCGCAGACAGGCTGCCCGCCCGAACCACGGCGATGAACAGCTCGGTCGCGTTGAGGTCCATGTGGTTCCTTCCATTTGTGGAAGGCATGGTGCCATTCTTCGGCCTGATGTTTCAAATCCGGTAGGTCTATGTCTCTTCAGTCGGCAGCGAGTCACCGCTGCCCAAGGAGAACCGCCCATGACCATCCAGGACCTGATCGCCCAGTACGAGACCGCGCTGAACGCCAGCGACGTCGAGAGAATCCTGACGCTGTACGGCAGCGAGCCCGTCTTCATGCCGCAGCACGCGCCCGCGCTCGTTGGCCGCGATGCCGTGCGCGCCGGCTACGAGCAGGTGTTCGCCACCCTCAAGCTCAGTGTCCGGTTCGAAGTCCACGAGATCCACGAGGCGGGCGATTGGGCCTGGGGTCGCACCAGCTCCGCCGGCCGCACGCGCATCCTTGCCGCCGACTCCGAAGTCTCCGAAGGCAACAACGAGCTCTTCGTCTTTCGCCGCGAGAGCGGTGAGTGGCGCATCCACCGCTACCTGTTTGCCACCAACCAACCCCCAGCCTGAGGCACCACCATGAAAGGCTACATCATCGAACGCGCTGGCGGCCCCGAGGTGCTCACGCTGGCTGAGGTTGCCGCGCCGCAGGCCAAGGCGGACGAGGTGACGATCTGCGTCCGCGCCTTCGGTCTGAACCGGGCCGAGGTCTATCGCCGAACCGGCAAGATGGGCCCCATCAGCACTCCTGTGGTGCCCGGCATCGAAGCCGTGGGCGAGGTGATCTCGGATCCGTCCGGCACGTTCGCGGCGGGCCAGAGGGTCGGCACGGCCATGGGCGGCCTGCAGTTCTCGCGGAGCGGAAGCTACGCGGAAGAGGTGGCGGTGCTGCGCAGCAACGTCATCGACCTGCAGGACACGACGCTGTCCTGGGAGGAGCTCGCGGCGCTGCCCGAGTCGTACCTCACGGTGTGGGGTGCGCTGACCAAGAGCCTCGGCCTCGCCAAGGGCCAGACTCTGCTGGTTCGTGGGGCCACGGCTTCCGTTGGAATGGCGGCTGTCGTCTACGCGAAGAGCCTCGGCGCCCAGGTCATCGCGACGACGCGCTCGGCAGACAACGCGCCGCGACTGCGTGAGGTGGGCGCCGACCTGGTCGTCGTGGATGGTGGCGAGGTCCACGAGGACGTGAGGCGCGCGTTTCCCGAAGGGGTCGATGCGGCGCTCGAGGTGGTAGGCGCCGCCACCCTGCGCGACACCATCAAGACGCTCAAGCCGTTTGGCGGTGTCGCCGTCATCGGCTTGCTCGGAGGTCCCCCGGTGATGGAGAACCTGCATCTGATGCAGGACCTCCCGAACGCGATACGGCTGAGCTTCTTCCCGAGCGGCCTGCTCGGCACGGCGGCTCTGCCGCTCATCGACTCGCCGTTAGGCGCGATCGCAGCCGGTATCGCGGCGGGCAGGATTCGATCGCTCCGGGTGCGCACGTTCGACTTCGGCCAGGTGCGGGAGGCCCACGCCCTGATGGAGAGCGACCGCGTCCTCGGGAAGCTCGTCGTTCGGATGTGAGCCACCGGGCGCGGTGCCTCACCGCCTCTTCGGTGGACCGTTCTTCTTGCCCTTGGCGCTCGCCCGCGCCTTGCGAGGCCTGACCGGCCCGGTGCTCCTCACGACTTCCCCGACGGCGCGCAAGATACTCTCGAACGCGGCCCCCCGCGGGTCGCCGCGCAGGACCTCTTGCAGCAACGCCACGTCCTCCGGGTCGAGGTCGTCGAAGTCGTCGAGGCCTTCCAAGATGTCCAGGCCCGAGAGGCCTCCGAAGCCTTCCAGTTCCTCGGCATCGTCCCGCGGGGGGCCCTCCATCAGCTCCGTGAGCGAGACCTTCCCTTCGACGAAGCCGCCTACGAAGTCGCGCACTCGCCGGAGCTCGTCGCGCTTCGCCACTTCGTACGCGAGCAGCATCTCGAGGGGAGGGTCGCTGCGGTCGCGCGCGGCGCGGCGGGTGTCGATGACCAGCGTGCCCAGGAAGCTGGCCCGCATCGCGCGGAGCTCGGCTTTCAGGTTCTCGTACTGCTGCACCAGCTCTTGGAGCAGGCCCGTGCCCCCCACGAGCCCTTCGACGTCGATGCCGAGCTCACGGCTCAGCTCCAGCAAGCGCTGCGTGTCGCCGCTGTGGTAGGCGTCGTTCACCTGACGCATCACGTCTCCGTGCGCGGCGCGCTCGGCGTCGTCCTCCGCTCGGTCGGGGTGATACTGCCGCGCGAGCTTGTGGTATAGCGCCCGCAGCCCCTTGTCGCGGTCGGGCTTCTTCGCGGCGGCGTGGTCGGCAGGCATGCTCCCCGTGGGCCGTCCCTCGAACGGAGTAGCGCCGAACGGTGTCCCGTCGAAGCCCTCGGCGCCCGCCTCCGCTTCACTTGCGTCGTTGCGCCCGCCTCGCGCGGCGCGGGCCGCGGTGCACGCCGGGCATGGGCAGTCGTCCGCCTCTTCCGTCGCGCCGGGAGGGGGGGCGAGCACGCCGTCGCGCATCAGCTCTTCGTACAGCTCCCGGACCTGCTTCTTCTTCGCCTTCGAGAGCCCCGGCTTGGCCATCGCTTGCTGGAAGCGCGCGTGCACCTCGCCGTCCACCGTGAGCGCCTCTTGCGCCGCTTCGCGGAGAGGCCCCATGGCCAGGTCGAGCTGCTCCATCTCCTTCTGGAAGCGCTGCTTCTCGGTGGTCTTTCGGCGGATCAGGCCGCGAAGCCGGACGACGGGGTCTGCTGCCTTGCCGGATGGGTGGAGGAGGTCGCTCACGGGTCCTACTCTGGTACGAAACCTGGGCGTTGAGAAATCCCTTCGTGCTACGGGAGAGCCCCATGACCCACTACAAGCTCACCTACTTCGACATGGACGGCGGCCGCGCCGAGTCCATCCGCCTGGCCTTCCACATCGGTGACATCCCCTTCGAGGACGAGCGCTGGGCGTTCCCCGAGTTCGGCCAGAAGCGCGGCACCCTGCGCTTCAACGCCCTCCCCGTGATGACCATCGACGGCGCCCAGGTCACGCAGTCGAACGCGCTCAACCGCTACGTGGGCCGCTTGGCCGGGCTCTACCCCCAAGACGCGCTGCAGGCGCTCTACTGCGACGAGGCGCTGGACGCCGTGGAGGACATCGGCCACCAGCTGGGGCGCACCTTCGGCCTCAAGGGCGACGCCATGCGCGACGCGCGCGAGGCGCTCGTGAAGGGCCCGCTCACCTGCTTGCTGAAGGGCCTCGACCAGCTGCTCACGCGCGGCGGCGGCCAGTACTTCGCCGACGAGCGCCTCACGGTGGCCGACCTCAAGGTCTTCGTGCAGGTGCGCGCCCTCACGGCGGGCTACCTCGACCACATCCCCACCACCTTCGTGCAGGAGCTCACGCCCGCGCTCGCCGCGCACTGCGCCCGCATCGGGGAGCACCCGCGCATCGCCGCGTACTACGCTAGCCGCAAGCGCTAGCGCACGGGAGCGCTACGCCGCGGCCAGCGCCTTGATGCGCCCCACCATGGACAAGAGCCCGTTGCTGCGGCCCTGGCTCAGGTGCTGGTCGAGGCCCAGCTCGGCGAAGGTGGGGCGCGGGTCGAGCGCGCGGATCTCGTCGCGCGTCTTGCCGCTGAACATCACCAGCAGGATGGCCACCAGGCCCCGCACGATGTGCGCGTCGGAGTCGGCCTCGAACACGATGCGCTCGGGGTCGTCGCTCTCGGCCACCACCAGCCACACCTGGCTCTGGCAGCCCAGCACCTTGTTCTCGGGGGTGCGCAGCGCCTCGGGCATCTCCGGCAGGCGCTTGCCCAGCTCGATGATGTAGCGGTAACGCTCCATCCAGTCGTCGAGGAACTCGAAGTTCTCGAGCAGCTCGGGGAGCGAGACGCCAACGGGGTTGTGCATGGGCTCAGCGCTTCGTGATGGACACGATGGCGTGCCGCCCGCCGCCCTCGGCCGCGAAGGTGAAGCGCACCGCGTCGTTCACGTCGAGGCCGTCCACCTGGCTCGCGCTGCGCAGGCTGAAGGGCATGGTCATGGCGGGCATGTAGCCCGGCACGTCCTCGTGCTGGATGGTGATGCTCAGCCGGTCGCGGTCGATGCCGCGCACCACGCCGTTGGTGGTGTACTGGTTGGCCTGCTGCGTCTCGGCGCTGGCCACCTCGCCGCTGGCGGACTCGGGGCTGAGGCAGGCGCTGGCGCTGAGAGCGATGAGCAGCGCGAACAGCGCGCGGGGCGTGGTGAGCAGGGACATCGGGCCTAGTCTGGGCGGGCCCCCGGGCATCGGCAAGCCTAGCGACGAGCCCACTGACACTGTGATAGTGTTATCGCTGTCTCGTCACCGGGGGTGTCTTCATGCGCGCACTCATCCTGCTTGTTTCCCTCTCTCTTCTTGGCTGGGGATGTGGGTCCTCGGGGGACGGCCCGGCCGCCGACCAGGGGCCTCTTGCCGACCAGGGCCCCTCCGACAACGGCACCATCGACGACGCCGCCACGGACCAGGGCCCCGTCGTGATGCCGCTGTGTGGCAACGGCGTGGTGGACAGCGGCGAGGCCTGCGACGACGGCAACGGCATCCTCGCCGACGCCTGCCCCGACGGCCCCACGGGCACCTGCCAGGCGGCCAGCTGCAACGACGGCTTCATGTACATCGCGGCATACGGCGGCACCGAGACGTGTGACGACGGCGGCAACGCGCCGGGGGACGGCTGCTCGGCCACGTGCTCGGTGGAGTCCACCACCTGCGGCAACGGGACCACGGAGACGGGCGAGTCGTGCGACCTCGGCGCGAACAACTCCAACACCGCGTCGGGTGCCTGCCCCAACGTGTGTCGCGCGACGTGTCGCTGCCCGGCGTGCGGCGACGGCGTGGTGGACTACGCGCGCGGGGAAGAGTGCGACGACTGGAACCCGAACTCGGGGGACGGCTGCAGCGCGGCCTGCGTGCTGGAGGTGGGCTCCGCGTGCGGCAATGGGATGCTCGAGGCGGCGCAGGGCGAGGCGTGTGACGACGGCGGCAACGCCCCCAACGACGGCTGCTCGGCGACGTGCCAGCTGGAGCCCGTGGGTGCGATGTGTGGCGACGGGAACATGGACACGGGCGAGGTCTGCGACGACGGCGACCTGATGAACGGCGACGGCTGCAACCCCACCTGCAACCTGCTCGGGAACATCTCGCCGTTCCTCAGCGTGGCCGGCGTGACCACCATGTACGCCGACAACACGTACCTGTGGATGGCCGTCGAGGGCTCGGGGGCGATCACCCGCGTGGACATCGCAGCCTGCATCACCGCGCTCGCGGCCGCGGGCAGCTGCACCGTGCAGACGGTGATCTCGGGGCTCACCGGCGCGGCCACCACCCCCGTCTCGGACGGCACCACGCTGTGGTACGCGCACGGCTCGGCCAACAACTTCGGGCCGTACATCATGTCGCTCGACATCGCCGCGTGCGAGAGCGCGGGGCTGCCGTGCAACGCCCTGCCGCAGATCGAAGCCGGCACCGCCGCGTGGGGCGGCCACAGCGATGGGCTCGGCACGGCCGCGGGCATCGGCGAGCTGCGCGGGCTCACCTACTACAACGGCAAGGTCTACTTCCTGGACGGCAACTGCGGCACGCTGCGCTCGTTCGACCCGGCCACCACGGCGGTGCGCACGCTGGTGGGGCCGAGCTCACCCACGTGTCCGAGCACGGCCGCGCAGACGGGCTACGGCAGCGCCGCGCGCCTCGGCAGCCCGCGCTACATGACCAGCGACGGCTCGGGGAACCTGTTCCTCACCGACAACGGCGACCACCGCATCTATCGCTACAACGTGGCCACCGGCTACCTGGACGTGTTCCTGGGCTCGGGGACCGCAGGCTACCAGGACAGCCCGAACCCCGCGCTCGCGCAGCTGAGCCGGCCGCGCGACATCACCTCGGACGGCACCAGCGTGTACTGGGCCGAGTACAACGGCTTCACGCTGCGCCAGGCCGACCTGCTGACCGCTGGCTCGAGCACGCTGGTGGGCGCGCCCAACACCTGCGGCGACGTCGCGGGCGCGGGCACCAACGCGCGCATGGGCAAGCCTTTCACCACGGCCTTCCACTTCCCCACGCGCTCCATCTTCGTGATGAGCAGCCAGGCCAACGGCGACGCGGCGGGTACCGGCGAGTGCGTGGGCATGACCGTCCCCACACGCATCTGGCGCGTTCGCTAGATTCTCGGCACGAATCGACTCGTCGTCATCCACGACCCATCGCGGGAGCGCGTGGGCACGCACGCGCACACGATAGCCTGCGGGGGCTACTCGCAGATGGCGATGGGATGGATGATCACCGCGTCGGTCGCGCTGCCCTGGTCGCCCTCGAGGCTGAAGCTCACGGAGGCCGCGAGCAGCAGTGTGCCGTCCGCGAGCGCGCGCGCCGTGATGGTGGGCTCGCCCACGGTGTGGCCGAACGCGGGCCCCTCGAGCGGGATGGTGCGGAACTCTTCGCCGCAGCGCAGCTCGAGCGTGTCTCGGAACACGGGCCACTCGCCCGTGGTGGGGTCGCCCTCCTGGCCAGTGCGCGTTCGGGTGCGGCGCAGCACCTGCACGCCCACAGACGAGTCGCTGCCCGGGGGGACCATCACGCCCGGGTCCGCGAGCGGCTCGAAGCCGCCTGCGTTTGCGAGGTTGCGGGCGTTCGCGATGGCGTTGCGGTCCACCACGGCGGGGTCCACCTCGAGGAACTGCTGGCCCTCGGGGTGCTGGTAGTATGTGAGTTCCACCGGCTCCGGGCCCAGCACGCGGATGCTGAGGGTGGCGCCGTCCTGGATGCTGCGCGAGCCCACCGCACACATCACGTCGCCGCGCGGAGACTCGCCGAAGCACACGCGGTCGAGCGGCTCGCCGCGCTCGAGGTGCCGGATGGCGTCCTCGATGGTGACGGTGGAGTCCGCGCCGTCCATGGGCGTGGTGGTGGACGCCGGATTCGAGGCGCCGCTGCACGCAGCGAGGGAGGAGGTGAGCGTGGTCAGCGCGAGGGCCAGCAGGGAAGGGCGGTTCATCTACGGATGATGCACCCTTTCGGCGCCGCTCACCCCTCGATGAACACGGGCGAGGCCCAGGCCATCTCGCCGTCCTGCTGCACCACGCGGGCGTACACGTAGTCCGCGCTCACCTCGGCTTCGATCACCGCGTCGCGGTCGCTGCCCGCTGCCGTGGCCACCACGCCGTCGCGGGTGATCAGCTCGAGGCGCGCCACGCTGCTCTCGCCGTGGGCTCGCGCGCTCACCTGCACCGCGCCCGTGCGCTGCAGCGTGCTGCCCATGGGCTCGCCATCCACGCGCATGTCGAGCAGGATCTTGGCGCCGCTGGTGCCGTAGCAGCGGCGCGTGCGCAGCGCCTCGAACACGGCATCGCGCGTGAGCTCGGGCGCCTGCACGGCGGTCAGGCCCGTGCGGTACGGGTCACGCTTGCGTGCCTCGCCGTGGTGGTAGAGCAGGCCGTGGCTGTCGCTCGACGCGGTGAAGCCGAAGCGCAGGCCCTTCTTCAGCATGACGTCGGCCAGCTGGTGCACGTGCTCGCCGCGCATGCCGAGCGGGTGGTCCGCGTGCTCGTAGCAGCCGTGGCACGAGCAGATCTCCCACACGGGCTGCCCTTCGGGGTCGTGCCCGGGCTCGTCGCAGCCGGTCCAGCCGATGTGGTGCGGAGACGCGATGCCGCCCAACGCACGCACGGCGCGCACCAGGTCACCGCCCTCGGGCAGGTCGTCGCGCGACACCAGCGGCAGCCCACGGCGCGGCAGGTACACGCACTTGTGGCCCGGCCCCGGGTACATCTTGCCGGTCCACTCGTAGGCGATCAGCGTGGCGAACGCGCCCGGCTCGTCGAAGCGGTCGGCCACGTCCTGCAGGTAGGCCCACTCGCCGGGGCCCGTGCGCTTGCCCAGGAACGACTCGTGGTCGGTGAGCGCCACGAAGTCGTCGTCGTAGCGGTAGCGCGCGCGCAGGTAGACCTCGTCGGCGCTGCCCACACCGTCCGAGTGCGCGCTGTGCTGCTGGATGTCGCCGAAGAACGTCTGCAGCCCGTGAGCGCGCGCCGGGTCGGATTCGGGGGCGCGGGCCACCAACGAGGCGGGGGTCACGCGCGGGCGGACCTCGGCCGGCACCCACGCAGGCGCTTCGCCGAGCGGCGGCTCGAGGGACTGCAGCAGCACACCGCGCCGGTCGCGCTGGGCCGTGAGCAAGCGCTGCCCGTCCGCACCCTGCACCGCAGCGACGGTCACCCAGCGCCCACGCGAGCCCCACTCGCCGTCACTCAGCGCCACGCGGGCGTGAAAGCCCGTGGCATCGAGATCCTGACGCCAGAAATTGTGCGAGCCGCGCCCGAAGAGCGCCACCGCGCCACGCGGGCCAACCGCCAGCGCGGGGAACTCGAAGCTCTGCTCCACGTCGGCGCGGTCGCGGTCGCGGTCGGTCATGGGCGCCGCCGGCTCCAGCACCTGGCCGTCATCACGCACCAGCCGCAGCGCGATCCACTTGGCCACGTCGGTCTCGAGGCGGTCCTCGCGCAGGTCGTGGTGGAACGCCACCAAGTGCCCCTCGGGCCCGTGGAGTACGGCTGGCGCGGCCACCATGCACGGTGCCTCGAACACCAGCACGCGCTCCGCGCCGGGCAGGTCCAGCCACACGCGGCTGATCCCCTGCCCATGCTCCACCGTGACGCGCGCCCCTGTGCTGGGCGCGACGGCCGCCAGCAGCTCAGCCGAGTCGTCACACGGCTCCGGGTGGTCCGCGGCGAGCGCCATCACGCCAGGCAGGAGCGGGCCCGCCTCTTCGCTCAGCACCTCGCCAGCGGCATCCAGCTGGAAGCGAAGCACTCGCTCCCCACTGGGCGGCCCCGACTCACCATGTTTCCCGGACTCCCAGGCGATGACGTGCAGCGTGGCCCCCGCCCCGGATTCGTTGGTGATCAGGCGGGGTGCGCGCAGGTAACGCTCCGGGGACTGCGGCAGCAGAGGCATCCCTCTTCTGTGCCACCGCGGGCCTCCGGAGAGCAAGTTCGAGGACCGACGGGCACGGCCGGCGGCGGAGGCCCGAGCTCACCCCTCTAGGGAGGCGGAGGCACGTAGCGGCGCTCGAAGTCCGGGTGGGCGTACGTCAGCTCCTCACCGATGTCTTCCCCCTGTCCACCCAGCTCCCGATGGCCGATGTCGTAGAGGATGTCTGCGGCCAGCAGCGCGGAGGTCATCCCCTCGATCCAGCGTGTGGCTTCCTCCCGCGAGGCCTCGAGCTCTACGTGCAAGTGGTACTTGGCTTGCTGCGGATCCAGCGTCTCGAGGTGGAACTTCATGGTGGCAGACTCCACCTCCCACGTCGTTCCGAAGATCCGGTGCCGCTGTTGGGTCCGACCCAGCCACCCCGCCACGAAGAGCTCCACCTGGGCGAGGTTGGTCTGGTGAAAGCTTCCCGTGATGTAGTGCACGGCGTGGAACGTCCGAGAGTCCCCTTGATTCCCATGGGTAGTCGGCGCCGGGCTGACTAGCATTCCCCTCATGATGACTCGCTTGCTTCCTGTGGTTCTCGGGCTCACCCCCTTCTTCTCGACTCTCCTCGCCGGCTGCGGCACCGGTGGTGGCACCGTGGATCCCCCGCCCGAGGAGGACTGGACCGGCTGCCCCACGGCTGCCGAGCACGTGGCCGACCCCAGCTGGAACACCACGTTCGTGGAGGCCGAGGACCTCGTGCTGTGCACGGTGGCCGGCGAGAACAACAGCGCGAGCCCCATCGCGGAGGTCTTTCGACAGAAGCTCATGCTGCGCCTGCCGGCGGGCACGTACCGCCTCCCGAACGAGGAGACCTCGGGGGCCTACACCCTACCGCTCTGCACCCGCAGCGAGCCTGGCGGCGCCGCCCAGGGCATCGACGGACCGGGCTCGGTCAGTCGTGAGGGCTCCATCATCGCCACCCAGCCGTTGGCCATCGGGGACGCGCGCATGTCCATCTACGACCTCGCAGCGGGCAAGACGCTCGAAGTGTGCGTGGACGGTGACGGCTGCAGCCTGGACGAGGGCACCGGCGTGCGCCTCATGGGAGCGGACTGCCAGCCCGATGCCTCGGCATGGGCCACGCCGCGCCCCGACGTGTTTCGGCGGCGCCGGCTGACGGTGGCGTTCGAGGGCGGCGAGCTCACCTTCGACGTGGTCACCATCGTGGGCTCGGACAACCCGGACATCATCGGGCTCTACCCGGTGGCGGGACCTCTGCTGTCGGTCGAGGGCAACTTCAACGGCGCGGCGATCGACACGAACAACTACTGGGAGATGTCCTACTGGGCCGCGCACCACGTGTTCGGCCAGTACTTCGGCGTGGTGCTCCCGAGCCCCGACGGCGACACGTGCGCGTTGGAGGTCGCGGAGGGCGTGTTCTCGGAGCCGCCGAGCTACACCGTGTACCGGCTCGACTGCGACTTCGAGCGCATCGGCGAGCTGGCCTTCGAGTCGGTCACGTCGGAAGAGCTGTAGGGGTCACGGAGCGTCCGGCGAGGAGTTCACCACGTGCTGCTGGTCACTTCGCGCCCGATCCGGTGGTTCGACCACGTTTCGTGGCACCCTTCTGTGGAGTCTTTTTCGTGGGCTTCTTCCGGGGCTTCTTCGACTCGGATGCGCCCTCCGTCGCGTCCTCCCCGAGTGCTGCAGCCTCGACGGTCCACGCGCTCACGTCTTTCAACGTGTGCAAGGCCGCACGCTTGGCGGAGTGGGGCAGCACGGCGTGCTGCCCCGCGACATGATCACCCGAGTACCACTCGCCGCGCGCGCCGAGCTTCCTGGCAACCTCGAGCGACGCGGCGAGCTCGTCCTTCACCATGAAGTACGCCGAGTCGATCAGGTACACCCGAAGCGAGACCGTGTCGTCGCGAACCTCGAGCCGAACCGGGCCCTCCGCGGACGCCAGCACCGCGTCGAGTGTGGTCGGCTGCCGACGCTTTGCGGTGGGGGGGAGGTCCGCAGCGCGCCACTGCTCCGCCACACCGCCAGGAAACGTGAGCTCACCAACGATGAAGTAGAGGTCCATAGGGGCTCCGACGTTCGGCCGGCCGCGCCCCAATCTCAACAATTTTTCGCTGCCCCCCTTGCGCGGCACTGGGCCGTGGTCACTTTTGGACCGACTGTTCCAAAAGACCGGCCGCTTTCCCCTTTCCCGCGTCCCTGGCGCGCGCCCACCCGCATGAACACCACGCTCGTCATCGACGCCGACCTGATCGCCCTCCACCAGCCCGCGCTCTTGAGCTATGCGGTGCGCCGCGTGCGCGAGCCCGAGCTGGCGCGTGACCTGGTGCAAGAGACCTGGGCGGCGGCCATCACGGCGGCCGACCGCTTCGAGGGGCGCGCCGCGGTGCGCACCTGGCTGACGGCCATTCTGCGCAGGAAGATCGCGGACCATCACCGCCGTCGGCGCCCTTCGGTGAGCTTCGAGGAGCACCACGCGCCGCCCTCGCTGCCGCCCCAGCGCGAGCGCTTGGACGACCTGGCCGCCCTGCGCGTGATCGACGTGGAGCTGCCCGCCCTGCCTCGCCGTGAGCGCGAGGCCGTGACCCTCTGCGACGTGGAGGGCGTCTCCCGCGACGACGCCGCCGACAGCATGGGCGTGACCCGTGGTGCGCTGCGTGTGCTGCTGCACCGCGGCCGCGCCAAGCTGAAGAGCGCGCTCCTGGAGGCCGAGCGCCTGGCGGGCACGTTCACCGGCGAGGGCCTCTCGGGCTCCTACGCGCTCTGAGCTACTCGCGGTCACCCAGGTAGAGCAGCTGGATCCCTGCGGCCAGCGCGGGCCCTCCGTCGCGCCCGATGGCGTCGATGATCTCCACCACGCCGACGTGCGGCCGCACCCGCCACCGCGAGTCGGGCAGGCCGGGGATGCGCAGGATCAAGCCCGCTTGGAGCTGCACCCACGAGGCCGCCTCCATGATCTCGAACACCACGTCGAAGAGGCGGTTGCGCCGCAGCGGGAAGCGCAGCGCCAGGTTGGCATGCGTGATCACCACCTCGCCATCGACCAGCGCCCCGCCCAGCTCGAGCTGCCCGTGCAGGCCGTCGAGCGCGCCAGCGCGCAGGTGTAGCCGGCCGATGCTGGCGAGCCCTTGCACGCGGCGCGTGGTGTCGTCGATGCGCAAGTAGGTGATCCCCGCGCCAGCCCCGATGGCGAAGAGGCGCGTGTCGAAGCCCAGCACGAAGCTCGCGTCGAGCACCCCGATGCGGTCCCCGCCGGCCTTGCCGAGCGCCAGGGGACCCACGCGCACCAGCGAGAAGAACGCGCGCTCGGCCCGGAAGCGCCAGTCCCCCGCGAAGGCGGCGCCGTCGATCGCTCCCCCGAACGCGATGGCGTCGAGGCCGATGCGGTGGCCGGCCCGGCGCTCGGGCGCCCAGCGCTGCCGGCGGCGCTCCCGCCGCGTCGGGGTCCCTGCCGGGGGCTCGTCGCCCACCGGTCGGAGCCGGATCCCTGGCTGCGGCACCTCCACCGTGGTCCCTTCCCGAGGCGCGTCGGGTGCATAGGCCGGCGGAACCGGAGGCACCGGGCCGAGGGGCGCGTCGGGTGCGTAGGGGGGTGGCAGCCCTGCGTCCTCGCTGGTGGCGGTGTCGTCGGCTTCGGGCGCCTCCACGCCCGGCGGTGCCGAAGGAGCCAACGCGCCCGGCCCCTCCACTTGGGCACGCGCAGCCAGCGGCGCCGTCAGCAGCGCCAGCGTCAACCCCCAGGCGATGGCGGCGACACGGCGCGCGGTTCTCATAGGCAAGGCGCTGGCGAAAGTGCTCATGGGCGGCGCGCCATCTCCTGCGCGTCAGTCGACGACCGGCATCTCCATCTCGAACTGCCCCTGCATCGCGTCGCCGTTGTCGAACGTGGCGGCGTAGGTGACCTCGATGTCGCCCTGCTCGTTGGTCACCATGTCGAGCGTGACCTCGCTGGCCTCCTGCTCGAACTCGGGGGCGCTCTCGTCGCCCACACAGGTCCACAGCTTCAGCTGGCCGGCCTCGCTCGCGTCCTCCACCAGCAGCGCCGGGCCGCGCTCCACGAACTGCACGGTGGCGTCGCGATCCTGCATGTCCAGGTCCACCACTTCGATCACGCTCACCACCGGGTCACCCGCCATGGTCTCGGCGCGCAGCTCGAGCCGCCAGCCGGCCGAGATGCAGTAGCCCGAGGCTTCGGTAGTGCTCGGGTCGAGGGCCGCGCCGTCCACGGTGCCGCTCAGCTCGGCCTGGTCCACCACCAGGAAGCCCGTGGCGCCGGCCGGCAGCTCTTCCCACGAGACGCACCCGCTGGTGGCTGCGGACAAGCCGAGCAGCGTGCTGAGAGCGAGCGGGGACCGAGTGTGGTGCGAGTGCATACGGCAATCAGTCTATCGCCACCGCCGGCTGTCCGCCAAGGGGGGCGCTACGACGCCTTCGACCGCTACACGCCGGTGGCGTCGGGGGCCCAGATGTACTTGTGCATCTGCAGCTGCACGCGCACGGGCAGCGCGTCTTCCAGCACCCACGCCACCAGGTCGCGCGGGGCGAGCTCGTTGAACACGCAGCTCATCAGCACGGAGGCCACGCGCGCGCTGAGGTCGTGCTCGCGAATGACGCCCCGCGCCCACTCGTAGTCGGCGCGGTCGGCCAGCACGAACTTCACCTCGTCGCGCTTCGTGAGCAGGGGGATGTTGGCCCAGCGGTTGCGCTCGTGCTCGCCGCTGCCCGGGGCCTTCAAGTCCATGATGCGGTGCACGCGCGGGTCCACAGCGCTGATGTCGCGCTCCCCGCTGGTCTCGATGAGCACGGTGCGCGCCGCATCGGCAAGCGCTGCCATGAGCGGCAGCACGCCCTTCTGCAGCAGCGGCTCGCCGCCCGTGAGCTCCACCAGCGGCGTGCCCGTGGCTAGCGCGGCCGCGAGCACGTCTTCCATGCTCATGCGCTCGCCGCCCGAGAAGGCCTGCGGCGTGTCGCACCAGCGGCAACGCAGGTTGCAGGCCGACGTGCGCACGAACGTGCAGGGCAGCCCGGCCCACGTGGATTCGCCCTGGATGGACGCGTAGATCTCGTGGATGAGCAGCGTGTCGCTCATCACTCGCTCTCGTCCACCAGCGAGAACAGCACCGGTGCGTCGTGCAGGTCACGCGCCGACTGCGGGTCCACCTCCACCACGAAGTGGTGCAGCCCGGGTGCTAGCTCGAACATGCCTTCCGGGGTGCCGCCGCCTTGGCAGAGCGCCGCGTCCACCGTTTCGCCCAGGTGGTAGATGCCCACGTGCACCTCGTCGTCCGGCGTGACCACCGACGCACGGATGCGCATGGGCGTGTCCACCAGCACGCGGTAGACACGCTCGGGGCCCGGCGCCCCGGCGGCCTCGCAGCCGTCGTAGCCGTCCAGCGTGGCCACGCTGGGCGAGAGGCGCGCGGCAAAGGGCAGGGTCGCGATGCCCTCGGGAGACGTCACGGTGCCCTCGCCGAGGGGCAGAGGGGGGGCGCTCGCGTCGGGCGCGCCGGTGGGCCCGTCCAGCGCCTGACGCACCTGGTGCAGCACCTGCAGCGTGAGCAGGTTGCGGATGTTGTGGCCGCCCGAGAGGCCCTCGTCCGTGAGGTCGCATGGCAGCATCCGTGGCCCTCGGCGGAACACGTTGGGGTGCACGCCGTCCGCGGCGAGGCCCAGACCCGGCAGCGGCAGCATGGCCTGGTGGAAGTCCACGTAGGGCAGGTCGAACGCCTGCGCCACCGACGCGGTGATGCTGTTGTAGCGCTGCACCCACGGCTCCATCTCGCGGCTGCGGCGTGGCTGGATGGCGCCCAGGATGGGGATGACCCCCTGCTCGGTGAGGTTCTCCACCAGCGCGATCAGGCGGCGCGCATAGACGCGCGGGTTCATGGCCTGCACGTCGTTGCCGCCGAAGAAAGCGAGCGCGAAGCGTGGGCGCAGCGTGCGGATCTCGCGCTGCACGCGCGACGGCCGCCCGGTCATGCCCTGGCGCAGACTCCAGCCCACGCCCGCGGCCTCGCTGGTGCGCATGAAGACGTTGCCGCCGGCCACGTCGGCGGCGCGAAAGGCGTCCAGCGTGGGGGACAGCTCACCATGCGGCCCGAGGTCCACGTCGGGCCCGGCGAAGCAGTGCAGGTAGGCCTGGCTCACGATGCTGGAGCCACCCATCTTGGCGAACACGTCGTCGCGCAGGTCGGCGTTGCGCGCGGCGATGCGGCGCAGGTTGGCGCGCATGCTGTCGGTGATGGGCGTGATCAACGGCAGCGTGTTGCGCTGCACCGGCGTGAGCGGCGGGGCGCTCGCTGGCTCCTCCTCCGGCTCCGCGAGCTCGGCGACCGCCGTGGCGGGCTCGGCCTGCTCGCT
This sequence comes from Sandaracinaceae bacterium, assembly GCA_016706685.1. Lineage (NCBI taxonomy): Bacteria > Pseudomonadati > Myxococcota > Polyangiales > Sandaracinaceae > Sandaracinaceae bacterium. The sequence goes on from JADJJE010000021.1 coordinate 64,137, forward strand.
GCCGGCGCCCGTGTTCGGGGTGGGCTGGGCTTCGCCGCGCGCCTGAGCGTCGGGCAGGCCATTGCTGCCACAGCCCGCGATCCCCAACGAGAGGAACACGAGCGCCGCCAGGTGGCGTGGGGGCGCGTGGGGCGCGAGAGAGGAGGGCGGTCGAAGGGACATGCGAGGTGGGGTGCCCGAGCGCGGGGACCTTAAAGGAGAGCCACGGGAGGTCTGACGGCGGGGAGTATGGGCCGACCGGCGGGAACGTGCGATCCGAAGTCTGCGCGCACAAGGATTCCGCGCCCGGGGGCCCCCGTCCACATCGCGACGAGTGGGCCGGTTCCCCGGCGTGGCCGGCGAGGCGTCAGCTCTGGAACGCGCGCGCCTGGGAGCGCAGCAGCTCGCCGCGCATGTGCTCCACCAGCGCCCGGCGCGCCGACAGCGTGCTGCGTGGGCCGCGCCCTTCTGCCAGCTCGATGATCTGCGCGTAGAAGTACGCCACCGCCGCCTGGTTGTTGAGGCCGCGCACCTTGGCGTTCTCGCTGTCGGGGCCGAGCGCACCGGGGCCCAGGCGCAGCTCGCGCTCGGGCGTGGGAAGCACGTCCAGCGTGCCCGACAGCAGCTGGCGCGCGAGGTCCGGCTCGAGGCAGAACGGACGCGCGATGCCGATGACGTCCACCTCGTCGTCGCGCAACGACTCGCGCATGAAGCCCGCGGTGCGGAAGCCGCCCGTGACCATCATGGGCAGCTCGGGCGCCGCCGCGCGGATGGTGCGCGCGTAGTCCAGGAAGAACGCCTCGCGCGCCTTCGTGGACTTGGCGCGGCCTTCGTAGCTGCGCATGCCGTCGTTCACGAACGCGAGCGCTTCATAGGTGCCACCGGAGATCTCGAGGAGGTCCACGCCCTCGTCGGCCAGCCAGCGCGCCACCGTGGCGGACTCCACGGCGGTGAAGCCACCCTTCTGGAAGTCCGACGAGTTGAGCTTCACGGCAATGGGGAAGCGCGCGCCCACCTCGCGGCGCACGGCCCGCACCACCTCGAGCAGGAAGCGCGCGCGGTTCTTGAGCGGCCCGCCCCACTCGTCGTCGCGCAGGTTCACGATGGGCGAGAGGAACTGGCTGATGAGGTAGCCGTGGGCGGCGTGGATCTGCACGCCGCTGAAGCCGGCCTCCTTGGCCAAGCGGGCGGCGTTGGCCCATGCGCGGATCAGCGTCTCGATCTCGTGCCCGCGCAGCGCGCGCGGGCGCGCGAACAGGCCCAGCAGGTGGAGGCCCACCGCCGAGGGCGCCAACGGCTCTTGCGATGTGGACCGCGTGCACTGCCGCCCCGGGTGGTTGAGCTGCATGAAGAGCTGCGCGCCGTTCGCGGTGCCGGCCTTGGCCCACACACGAAACGCGTCGAGCGACGACGTCTGGTCCAGCACCACGTTGCCCGCGCGCTCGAGGAAGCGCCGGTCGACCATGACGTTGCCGGTGATGGAGAGCCCCACGCCGCCCTCGGCCCAGCGCTGATAGAGGCGCGTGTGCCGCTCGGTGGGCTGGTCGTGCGGGTCGGCCAGGCCCTCCGTCATGGCCGCCTTGGCCACGCGGTTGGGGAGCGTGGCACCACAGGCGAGCTTCAACGGACGAGCGAGTGGGTCCTGCACCCGATCATCGTGCACGAAGGGCGTGTCGGGATCCATGGGCGCGATAATCGCCCTTGCTTCAGCGCTCGAAGCGCAGCCGGATGGGGTGCGAAGCGGTGCGCACCGGGGTGCCCCGTGCGTCACGCGCCGGCGGCAGGCTGTGACGCAGCGCGCAGCGGCGCGCCTCCACGTCGAAGCCGTAGCCGGAGTGCCGGACGACGCGCACGTCGGTGATCTCGCCGCTGGCTTCCACGGCCACCCGCATGTTCACGAACTCCACGTCCACGTCGAGGCCGCTCGCGGCGGCGGGCCAGTCGCAGCGCCAGGCGCGGGTGGGCTGCCCCACCGGGCGAGCCTGCGAGTTGGGCGCGGCGGCCCCGGCGCCGGTTCCGTCTGTGACCCCCCGGCGCGCGTCGACGTTGTTGGAGTGAACTGGGCTCGTGCTGGTGCCCGTGCTGGCCGTGACCCCGCCCGCGTACACCTCGCCTGCGCCGGTGACCACCGAGAAGCCCGGCGCTTCGGCGGCGCCTGGATCCGCCGCGGCTTGCACCACCTCAGCGGCCTCTGCGGGTGCGGCGGGCGCGGGCTCGGCAGGAGGCATGGGCTCGGCAGGCGGTGCGACTTCCGCTGCGGCCTCGCGGCTCGGCAACGATGCGGCTTGCCGCAGCACAGGCTCGGGCGCTGGGGGCAGCGGCTCGACCGGGGCAGGCGGTGGCACTGGGATCTCGCGCGCCATCGACACGCGCAACTGCGGGCGCGCCGCCACCACGAGCGCCGAGCTCGGCGGCGGGAGCATGGCGCTGGCCCAGCCCACTCCCAGGTGCACCGCGAGCCCCACGACCAGCGCGAAGCCCGTGACGCGACGCGGTGGCCCCCTGCGCCCCGAGAGCACGATGCCTGCGATGCTCGGCGCGGCAGGCGCAACGCTGCGTGGCGGCGTCATCGGACGGCGGCTCCAGGCGCGTCTTCTCTGGACACCGTGCCCTCCACGGGTGGACGCACACTCGCGCTCGGCACGTCGGGGCGCAGTGCGCCGAACGCCACGTGGGTCAGGCCGCCTTCGCTGAGCGCGTCCAAGATGCGGATGACCCGCCCGTGCGAGACGGCCTGGTCCGCCGAGATCACCGCGCGGGCATCGGGATGCTCGGCCAGCACGGCGCGTGCTCGAACCACCAGCGCGTCCACCGTGATGGCCTCGCCGTCCACCCGCATGGACCCCTCGCGTGGGACCACCACCGACAGCACGGTCTGCAGCTCTTCGGCGCCCGCGGCGCGCGGCAGGTCGAGCGGCACCGCCGGCGTCACCACGATCTTGGCGGTGACGATGAAGATGACGAGCAGCACCAGCGTGATGTCCACCAGGGGCGTCACGTTGATGCCCTCGATGATCCCGCCGCGACGTGGGCCCGAGCTCGCCATCGGTTAGTCGTCCTCCGACACCAGGTAGGCGAGCACCAGGTTGGACACGGTCTCCGCGTCGTCGAGCAGCACCGCCAGCTTGCGCTGGAAGAAATTGTACGCGGCGACCGCGGGGAGGGCGACGGCGATGCCCACGGCGGTGGCCACCAAGGCCTCGGCGATGGCGGACATCACGGCGCCCGACGCGACCTGACTCGCTGCGCCCGAGCCCGCGGTGGCCGTGGCCTGGCCAAGCTCCTCAAAGGCGAGGATCACGCCGATGACGGTGCCGAACAGCCCCACGAACGGCGCGTTGTTGCCCACGGTGCCCAGGAACACGAGGCGCGCTTCGAGCGTCTTCCGCTCGGCGGCCACAGCGCTCAGCATGCCCTTGTCGGCCGCTTGCGACCCGCGCCCCGCCAGCCGCAGGCCTGCCGTGGCCACCGCGGCGGCAACGGAGCGCATGGGGCGCAGGCACTCGATCGCCAGGTCGTACGCACCGCTCTGCAGGTGCCCGTCGAGCTGCGCCATCAGCGACCGCACGTCATCGGTGCGCGAGCGGAAGAACAGGAAGCGCTCTACCGCGATGATCACGCTGACGAGCGACAGCGCGAACAGCAGCCAGAGCACGAAGGTGGCGCCGGCGGTGACGAGCAGGTTCTTGGTGGTCTCGATGAGGTTCATGGTCGCGTCTCCTCGGCCATCCGGGGCTCGCGTGGGACCTCACTCCTTGCCTTAATGAAAACGAAAGTCAAACTCAATTAGGCGTCGGCAGGGCACGGCAGCGCTCAGGGGGGCGCCCCACATGCCACCCCTGCCCACTGCACCGCCGCGCCCAGCACCTCGGTGCCGTAGCCGATGAGTTCTGCCAGCCTCGCGATCTCATGCTGCCGGTAGAGGCGCAAGGCCGCGCGCGGTCCGGGGGTGGGGAGGTGCCCCATGATCGTGTCCAGGCCATCGGGCAGCGCCTGGAACGCGTCGATCACGGCTCCGTGCGGCGGCTGGGGGACATCGGCGAGCGTCGCCAAGACGGCCGCCCGCAGCGTCTCGAGGCCGCCGCGCATCTCCTGCTCGGTCTCCGCGTCGCGTAGCGCGCCGAGCGCGTCGTCCACCCCCTGTTGCGTGCCGCGAGTCAGGTAGGTGTCCACCTCGCGCAGCACGTCGCCGAGGTCCGAGGCGGAGTCTCGCACCCGCTCGAGGTCGTCCAGCGCGGGCTCGCTCTCGATCCACTGGAGGAGCGCGGTCGTCCCTTCTAGCTGCTCGCTCTGCGCGGCCTCCCACTCCTCGCGCTCGCTGGTGTACGACAACAGGTTCACGTGAGCATGCGCGCTCGCACCCACCAGCTCGTCGAACACCGCCGCGTAGAGCGCGATGGTCGCGGCCGAACAGTCGGTCGCGTTGCCAGCGCGCGGCGTGGCATCGGCCATCATCCCCTCGGCCGCGTTCAGCAGCGCCGGCAGGATGGCCTGCACCGCCTCCCGGAGCACCAGCGTGTCGCCCGACTCCTCGGACTCCGCAAGGGCGTCGGCGAGGTGCTCGCGCAGCTCACTCACGGCGTCGGCGAGCGGGTGTTGTTCGGCGCGCAATGCGCTCTCCAGCTCGGCCAGCTCGGCCTGGGCATCGGTCAGTTCGTACCGGCGCGCCTCGGCTTCGGGGTCATCGCCGGTGGCCACCTCGTCGTAGTCCGACCCCGCGGCGACCTCGTCGTAGTAGTCCCCCTCGCCATAGCTGCCGTCTTCATCGATCGCCGCCGACATGTCGAAGCGGTCGGACCCGGGCACGCGCGAGAAGAACGCGTCCTCGAGCAGCTGCCCCGTGGCCCCGCGGGGTTCGTTGGCGGGTGCGACCGGCGTGGTGGTGGTTGCCGTTCCCGCTCGCGAGCCCCCGCACCCCGCGGCACACGCGGCGCCCAGCGCGAGGATGAGCGAGAGGGCAAGGGGACCCCGGTACCGCGAAGCCAGCAAGTCGAGAGGAGCCGAGTGGTCGCCGCGCATGGCGCGCAGCGTACCACCGTGCCCCGCTCGCTCGCGCCTGCTAGAGCGGCCCGATGCCCCCCAGCACCACGGTCGACGCGCTGCCCGGCGCGCCGTTCGCCGCGCCTTCTGCGCTGCGTGAGCTGGTGCGCTTGGCGCTGCCGGTGATCGGGCTGAACCTGCTCAACGTCACGGCGCTGATCGTGGACGCGGTGATGTGCGGCAACCTGCCCAACGGCGAGGAGGCGCTCATGGCGCTGGGCTTCGCGGGGCAGATCTCGTTCCTCATGATCGTCATCATGATGGGCGTGACCGTGGGCGCCGTGGCGCTGGTGGCGCGCGCGCACGGGGCCAGGGCGCGCGACCGGGTGCAGCACCTCTTGCAGCAGTCGGTGCAGCTCACGCTCATCGTGGGCGTGGTGGCAGGCGCGTTGGGCGTGGCCATCACGCGGCCGCTCCTGTGGATGTTGGGCGCCACGCCCGCCGTAGAGGACGCGGCCTACACCTATCTCGCGCCGCTCATGGCCGCGACGGTTATCGGGTACCTCAACATCCTGTTCGGCGCGGTGCTGCGCGGCGTGGGCAACACGCGCTTGGCGTTGTTCGCGGCCATCGTGGTGAACCTGCTCAACGTGCTGCTCAACACGGTGCTGATCTTCGGCATGGGCCCCGTCCCCGCGCTGGGGCTGGCGGGTGCGGCCTGGGGCACCATCCTCGCCCAGCTGGTGGGGGTGCTGCTCACCGTGTACCTGCTGCGCCGCGGCGCCGAGCCCGCGCTCGAGCTGCGCCTGTCGTGGGCGCCCATGGACCTGCCGCTGGCCAAGGAACTCTTCCGCGTGGGCGCGCCCGCCGCGCTCGACATGATGATCATGAACTCGGCCCTGTTCGTGATCATCGCGCTCTTGGGGCGCGCCGAGCCGCTGGCCGTGGCGGCGCACGGCATCGGCATGCGCCTGCAGTCCCTGGCGTTCGTGCCCGGGCTCAGCATCTCGCAGGCCACCGGCGCGCTGGTGGGCCAGAGCCTCGGCGCGGGGGACGTGCCGCGCGTGCGCCAGGTGGTGCGGGCCTCGAGCTGGCTGGCCGCGGGCGTGCTCAGCGCCATGGGGGTGATGATCATCCTGTTCGCCGCCCCGCTCATCGCGCTGTTCGGCGCGCACCCGGGCAGCGTGCTGGGAGACCTGACCTACACGTGGATGTGGCTGCTGGCGCTGGGCATGCCGCTGGTGGGCGCGCACTTCGCGTTCGTGGGCCTGTTCCAGGGCTCGGGCGCCACCAACACGGGCCTGGCCATCAACGCGCTCACGGTCTTCTTCTTTCAGATCCCGCTCTCGCTGGTGCTGGGCCCCGTGCTCGGCTGGGGCCCGTTGGGCATCTGGATCGCGTTTCCCGCCAGCTACGGGATGAAGCTGCTGCTGGAGCTGTGGGCCTACCGCCGCGGCCGCTGGGCCAAGGTGGGCGTCCACGCCTGACGCAGGGGCGGGACTGCGGAGGTAACGCCCACGAACGGCTTGCGACCGACACGCCGCCCGCGCAGGATCGCGGCCCGAAGCCCACAGAGCACGGAGAGATCGGACCATGAGCGAGCGCAAAGTCATCATCATCACCGGGGCCAATTCGGGCATCGGCAAGGCCATGGCCACGGACCTCGGCGCAGCCGGGCACCACATCGTGATGGGCTGCCGCAGCCTGGGGCGCGGCGAGGCCGCCAAGGCCGACATCGAGCAGCGCGCCAAGGGGCCCGTGGACCTGCTGCAGGTGGACGTGGGCGAGCCCGACTCGGTGCGCGAGTTCGCGAAGGCGGTGCGCGCCAAGTACCCGAAGGTGGACGTGCTGATGAACAACGCGGGCGTCTACCTGCCCAAGCGCGAGCTCACCGACGCGGGCTTCGAGCGCATGTTCGCCATCAACCACCTGGGCCCCTTCCTGCTCACGCACCTGCTGCTGGACCCGCTGGCCGGCGGCCGGGTCATCACCACGTCCTCCATCGGGCATCGCTTCACGGGCTTCGACCTCGACAACCTGCAGGCCGAGAAGTCGTTCAGCGCCATCCGCCAGTACGGCCTCACCAAGCTGGCCAACATCCTCTTCACGCGCGAGCTGGACGCGCGCGCGGCGTCGCGCGGCATCTCGGCCAACTGCTTCCACCCCGGCGCGGTGGGCACCGAGTTCGCGCAGGACGACAGCAGCAGCCTGCTGGGGTTCGGCACCAAGATCGGGAAGATCTTCCTGCGCACCCCGCACAAGGGCGGCGAGACCGGCGTCTTCCTGGCCACCGATCCGGCCGGGGTCACCAAGCGCGGGCAGTACTGGAGCGACAAGAAGGTGCGCAGCACCTCCGGGGACGTGACCGCCAAGAACGCGGCGGACCTCTGGGAGCGCAGCGCCTCCTTGCTGGGCATCGGCGACTTGGCGCTGCGGGCGTGACGCGCCGCTCCGATTGAAATTGACCTAATTGGCGGGACCACGTTCAATACCCCTCGCATGTTCTCGGTCGTGATCACGGAGAAGGGTGGCGCCCAACGGCGGATGGAGTTCGACAAGAACGAAATCACCGTCGGTCGTGTACAAGGCAACGACGTCATCCTGGGGAAAGGCAACGTCTCGAAGCGCCACTCACGCATCGTGCTCAAGGACGGCCGCTTCATCGTGGTGGACCTGAAGAGCACCAACGGCACCTACGTGAACGGCCGGAAGATCACGTCGCCCCTCGTGGTGAAGCCCGGCGACAAGATCTACATCGGTGATTTCATCATCACCCTGGACGAGCTCGAGGCCGCCTCGCAGCCGCACATCGGTCAGCCAGATTCCTACCCGGCCGGCGCCCCCCTCGGCTCCTCGGCCCCCGCCCCAGCCGACACGCCGCGCCCGCCCGCTCCGGCCCCGTTCGCTGCGGCGCCCGCCCCCGCCCCCCCTCCGCTCGGGCAGGTGCCGGCCTTTGCCGCCTCCCCCCTGGCGCCGCCCGCCCCAGCGCCCGCGCCGCCCCCACCCCCTCCGCCGGTGGCGCCACCCGCGCCCCTGCCCACCGCGCCCGTCCGTCCGGCCCCCGTGGCCAACCCCGTGGACACCAGCGGGCCTGCGCGCGTCCGCCCGGCCACCATGCCGCCCCCGCTCCCGCCCCGCTCCGGCGGCAGCGGTGTGCACAACATGCCGCGCGTCTCGAGCGCGCCCATGCCGCCCGGTGGTAGCGCCGTGCAGCAGCTGCTCTCCGAGCTGGTGCGCCGCGTGTCGGGTTCCTTCGACCTCTATGATGCCTCGCCCTCGGGCATGATCGACCCACACCGCCGCGCCTCCGCGCAGGCCGCCATCGAGAGCGCGCTCGAGGCCATGGGCAACAGCGCTCAGCTCTCGGGTGGTGAAGACCGCTCGCGGCTCGCGGCCATGGCGCTCACCGAGTGCGTGGGCCTAGGCGCCCTCGAGAGTCTGCTCACCGCCGAGGGCCTGCGCGAGGTGGTGGTCAGCGGCCCGGGGCACGTCTCGGCCGACTTCGGCAACGGTCTGGTCGCGCTCGACACGTACTTCTCGTCGCGCGCCATGCTCACCGTCATCGCCAGCCGCCTGGTCGCCCAAGCGGGTGATCAGCTGCGCGTGGACAAGCCCATCCACGAGTGCTCGCTGCCCAGCGGCGCGCGTGTGCTGGTGGTGCTGCCGCCGGTCGCCCCACAGGGCCCGGTCATCGAGCTGCGCGCCTGGGTGCCCGCCGCCAGCACCGACGACCTGGTGGCGCAGGGCTTCCTCAGCCCCGAGATGAAGGGCATGTTGGCCGCGGCCGTGGCTTCGCGCCGCAACGTGCTGGTCATGGGCCCCGCGGGTTCGGGCGTCACCTCGCTGCTGTCGGCGCTGGCGCGCCACGTGGACGCGAGCGAGCGCATGGTCACGGTGGAAGACGTGCCGGACCTGGGGCTACCGGCCGGCCGCGCCGTGTCGCTGTCCACCGGTGGTGCCACCTCGGGCGTGAAGCTCGGCCAGGTGGCGCACCAGGCTGCGCGCATGCGTCCGGGCTGCCTCTTGGTGGACGACGTTCGCGGCGCCGAGGCGGCCGACGTGCTCACGCTCGTGGGCAGCCGCGCCGGCGGCGACCTGGTGGGTGTGCACTGCGCCATCTCGGGCGGCGACGGGCTCGCCGCGCTGCGCACGCTCCTCATGCTGGGCGGCGTGCGCGACGCGGACGTGGCGTCGGGCGTGATCGCCAGCGCGGCGCACGTGCTGGTGTGCGTGGACCACACGGAGCAGGGCCGCAAGGTCGTGCGCGTGAGCGAGGTGCGCAACGGCCGCGGCATTCAGGGCCAGGTCGAACTCAAAGATCTCTACGTGTACGACGGCGGGTTCCGCCCGGCATGAGCACGGCCCGCGGCGGAGACCAGCCGCGCCGCGAGCCGCACCTGGACACGCTCGCGCTGCACGCGGGGCAGCCGCCCGATCCGGCCACCGGCGCGGTGGCGGTGCCCATCGTGCTGGCGTCCACCTTTGCGCAGTCGGCGCCGGGTGAACACCAGGGCTTCAGCTACACGCGTAGCGGCAACCCCAACCGCGCCCAGCTCGAGGCCAGCGTGGCGGCGCTCGAGGGCGGCGCCCACGGCTACGCGTTCGCCAGCGGCTCGGCGGCCAGCGCCACGTTGCTGCAGACGCTGCGCCCGGGGCAGCGCGTGGTGGCCACGGCCGACCTGTACGGCGGCACCTACCGGCTGCTGGAACAGGTGGTGCGCCCGCTCGGCGTGGACGTGGTGTTCGTGGACGTGGACGCGCACGCGGCGGTGCAAGAGGCGCTCGCCACGCCCACCGCGCTCTTGTGGTTGGAGTCGCCCACCAACCCGCTGCTCAAGGTGGCCGACATCCGCGCGCTCGCGGCGCTGGCCCACGCGCAGGGCACACGCGTGGTGGTGGACAACACCTTCGCCACCCCCATGCTGCAGCGGCCGCTCGCGCTCGGGGCCGACGTGGTGGTGCACTCCACCACCAAGTTCATCAACGGCCACAGCGACGTGCTGGGTGGCGTGCTGGTCACCTCCGATGTCGCCCTCGCGCAGCAGCTCGGCTTCATTCAGAACGCGGTGGGCGCGGTGCCCTCGCCGTTCGATTGCTACCTCACACTGCGCGGCATCAAGACGCTGCCCGTGCGTATGGCGCGGCACTGCGACAACGCCGAGGCCATCGCGGGCTTCTTGAGCCAGCACCCGCAGGTGGAGCAGGTGCACTTCCCGGGCTTGCCCAGCCACCCGCAGCACGCGCTCGCGCAGGCCCAGATGGCGCGGCCGGGCGCGGTGCTGTCGGTGGTGCTGCGCGCCGACCAAGCGGGCACGCGGCGCTTCTTGTCCGCGCTGCGCCTGTTCTCGCTGGCCGAGAGCCTGGGGGGTGTAGAGAGCCTGGTGTCCTACCCGCCGCAGATGAGCCACGCCGCGCTGCCGCGCGAGCTGCGCTTGCAGCAGGGCATCACGGACTCGTTCGTGCGCATCTCGGCAGGCCTCGAGCACCCGGCCGACCTCATGGATGATCTCGACCGGGCACTCTCAGCAACGAAATAGGCGAGCCCCGGGGTGCAAGGAGGGGAGGGACTGCAGGAGTCCCGGGGCTCTGGCATCGCCGTCTCCAGCGAGCTGCGCCCAGAGTGGCCGGTAATGCTGCTTACGTCAAATTGGAAGAGCCCAACTTCGGGCCCTCGGCAGGGGCCCTATGCGAGGGCCTCGCCGGCACGCTGCTCGAGGGCGCGCATCTCGTCGGTCTCACTTGCCTGTACGCTGATTCGCTGCCCCGCGTGCACGGGGTGCGGGAACGAAATGGCGGCCGCGTGCAGCCAGTGCGCGGCGGGGCTCGCGTCGTCGGCCAAGGGTGCGCCGCCGTACAGTGTGTCACCCACCAGGGGGTGCCCGTAATAGGCGAGGTGCACGCGGATCTGATGACGCGTGGCCTTCTCGGCGGTCACCCGCACGGCGCTGATCTGCACACGCGCCCCGTCCGCCGTGCGCAGCGCCCCGAGCGCGCGGGCGGAGACCAGCTCGGTCACGCGCGGCGCCGCCTCTCGGCGCGAGCCCGCTTCGCTTCCGCCGGCGCGCGCCTCCACCACGCGCATGCGACGTGCGTCCTCCGGGTCCGGTGCCAGCGCGGCCTCGATGCGGTCAGGGGTGCGCGGAAGGCCCTCGCAGTAGGCCAGGTACTCCTTGGTCCACAGGCCCGCGCGCTGCGTCGCGCGCAGCGCCTCGAAGGCTGCCGTGCTGCGCGCCGCCACCAGCACGCCGCTCGTGTCGGTGTCGAGGCGATGCAGGATGCCCGGTTCACGCAGCGCGTAGCCCACGCCCGCCATGTCGGGGTAGCGGTGCAGCAGCGCCTGGGCCAGCGTGGCTCGCTCGGTGCGCTGGAGCGGATGCGTGGGCAGGCCGCGCAGCTTGTTCACCACCACCACGTGCTCGTCCTCGAACAGCACGTCGAGCGGCAGCTCGGCGTTGGGCTCGGGCGCGAAGTCCGCAGCTTCCGGCGCCTGCTCGAGGCGCACCTGCGCGCCGCTCGGCAGGCGGTCGCCCTTCTTCGCGCGGCGCCCGTTGACGCGCACCTGCCCAGCGCCCGTCAGCTGCGTGGCCAGGGCCCGGGTCATGTGGGGCACGTGCTGCACCAGGAAGAGGTCCAGGCGCAGGCCCTCTGCGCTCGGGGGCACCGTGTACAGCTGGTCGGACGGGTCGGTGCTCATGCGGCGCAGGGTAGCTGGCTTCGGGCGTTGGCGCTTGGCTGACCGGGATTCCACCGGTTGGCGCGGTGCCCGGACGTCTCATCCACGTGAACGTGGTTGTTGACGGCGACGGCGACGGCGACGGGAGTAACTTCGACTGTCGAGAGGTTTCAGCGGCTCGCCATCTCCTTTGCGCCTTGCAGGAGCTTGGCGACAAGGGGATTGGCGGTCCGCTGAGCCGCTCGGGTGAATGCCCGCCATGTTGCCGGAGCTACCTCGCTCAACGCGAAGGGACCGTCGCCGTCGCCGCCGCCGACAACGTTCACGACAACGCCCACGTGCGGCAGCGTGGACTGCTCAGGTTCACTGCGACGCAGGCCTAGTCCCCCTTCGGGGGACTTTCGACATGTCCAGGCCAGGTTTGCTGCCCTCCGCTTTAGCGAGGGGTGCCCAGCTGGGTGGAACAACGCATTGCCAGCGCGTCCTGCTCGCCAGGGGGCACCGCTGCCCGTATCATCCGCCGCAGTGGCCAAGCGCGATTACTACGAAGTCCTGGGTGTCCCTCGAGATGCCGACGCCGCGACCATGAAGCGCGCGTACCGACAGCTGGCGATGCAGTTCCATCCGGACCGCAACCCCAACGACCCGAGCGCCGAGGACAAGTTCAAGGAGGCCACCGAGGCCTACACGGTCTTGAGCGACGAGCAGAAGCGCAAGCGCTACGACCGCATGGGGCACGGCGCGTTCGAGAGCCAGGGCGCCGGCGGCTTCGACCCGGCCGACTTCGGCTCCGTGGGCGACCTGCTGGAGGGCCTGTTCGGGGACGTGTTCGGGGGGCGTGGCAAGCGCCGCACGGGCGGGCGCGACCTGACGTACGACCTCACCATCGAGTTCGTGGAGGCGGCGCTCGGCACCGAGAAGACCATCCAGGTGGAGCGCCCGGGTCCCTGCACCGCCTGCGAGGGCGTGGGCGCCGAGCCCGGCACCAAGGTGGACGTCTGCGAGACCTGCACGGGGCGCGGCCAGGTGCGCCAGCAGCGCGGCTTCTTCGCCGTCTCGCGCCCGTGCGCGGCGTGTCGCGGCACCGGCAAGCGCATCCAGTCCCCCTGCCGCACGTGCAGCGGCTCGGGCACGCAGGTGCGCAAGGAAGACATGGTGGTGCGCATCCCCGCTGGCGTGCAGGACGGCGCCGTGCGCACGCTGCGCGGCTCCGGTGAGGTAGCCGCTGGGAGCGCGGGCGACTTGCACGTCACCGTGCACGTGAAGCCGCACCCGCTCTTCACGCGCGAGGGCGCCGACGTGCTGCTGGAGGTGCCCATCAGCTTCCCGCAGGCCGTGCTGGGCGCGCAGATCGACGTGCCCACCATCGAGGGCCGCGTGGCCATGAAGATCCCGCCGGGCACCCAGTCGGGCCGCTCGTTCCGCCTGCGCGGCAAGGGCATCCCGGTCTACGGCGGCGCCGGCAAGGGCGACCAGCTGGTGCGCGTGATCGTGGAGGTGCCCGAGAACATCTCCCGCAAGCAGCGCAAGCTCATCCAGGAGCTGGCCGAGGAGCTGGGGGTGGACACCCACCCGCAGCAGGCCGGCTTCATGGACAAGCTGCGCGGCCTGCTGGAGTGAGCCGCCGCGCTAGGGGCGCAGCTTGCCGATCACGGGCAGGTCAGCGCGCCCTGGCACATGCGCGCGAAGGGCGGTGACAGATCCTGGACACAGTTTCCGCTCTCGCACTGACCGTCACCGGCACACACGGAGCCATCGACGAGCAGGTCGCCGAAGCACTGTCCGCTGCGGCACTCGAGCCCCTCGACGCACTCGGCGGTCGAGTCGCAGAATTCGCCCTGCGTCTGCGACGGCTGATAGAGCGCGCATACACCCGGCTCGTCCTCACCGGTGCAGTAGAGCCCGGCGCGCGCGTCGCACACCACCGCCTCGGTGGCGAAGAGACCGCAGTCCTCGCCCGGACCGTTCTCCATGCGGACGCGCACGCAGATGCCCACGTCCTCGTCGGCGTCGGTCGGCCGGCAGAACGACCCGGGCGCGCACGAGTCCGAGTACGGGTCGCAGGACTCGTCCACGGTCCGCCAGCGCGCGCAGATGTCGTCCTGACAAAAGAGCCCCGGTTCACAGCCCTGCTCGTCACCGTCGCAGGGGGTCCCGAGCGCGGCGTCGGCCGTGGGGAACGTCTCGGTGTCGATGGCGCAGGTGCCCCCGAAATCGCAGTAGCCAAACTCGCCATTCGGCCCGTCTGCGCAGGTGTCACTGAAGGAGTCGCACGGGCTGCCCGTCGCGATCAGCGCCTGGCAGCTGCCGCACGAGATGGCGTTGCCCGAGCACGAACCGCTCACGCACTCGATGTCGCTGCTGCAGCCGCCCCCATCGGGGACCTGACCCACGAAGATGGAGTCGCAGGCCTGCTGGAGAGCCGCGGTCTCGCTGCACGTGCGGCGCAGCTCGGCCAGGCAGCGTCGCGCGGCGGCGCTGTCGAACGCCACGGTGCCCGCGTCGAGGTAGGGGCGAAACTCCGACGCCAGGTCGAAGGAGCCTTGTTCCGCCTCGAAACAGGCGCCCTCCGTGCCGTAGTAGAGGCGGTCGTACGCGTCGTCTTCGTCGCCCGCGCAGCGAAACAGGAAGTCGCACTCGGCGGCGAGGATGTCGTCGCCGAGGCCGTCGGGGCCGGAGGACCCGCCCCCACACCCCATGAACGCAGCGGCGCATGCGCACCCCACCAACACCGTCTTGTAGCTGAAGCCAACCATGAGTCCCCCTTGGCAACACGGAGCGCGTTGCCGGTCAGTCGAAAGAGTGATGAACGCAGCGTTCCCTTCACGTTCGTGACGAGGACCACACGTCCATCGGTGTTCTCTCACGGAGCCCCCCTTCCGTACAAGCATGTCTCGGCGCGGGACCGTAGTGTCTCGCCCGCTCAGCGCCCGCGCAGTGCTTCGCCCAAGGCGTGCCACGTCTCCACCACGTCGGCGCGCGCCTCGGGGCGCTGTCGCAAGAACGCCTCGATGGCCGGCATGCGCGCGATGGCGGCATCGAGCGCAGGATCCGAGCCCGCCTTGTAGGCGCCGAGCGACACCAGGTCGCGCTTCTCCTCGAAGGCAGCCAGGTGCCCGCGCAGCGTGTTGGCCTGGTCGCGCTGGGCCTCGCTGGTGACGGCGGGCATCACGCGCGAGAGGCTCTTCAGCACGTCGATGGCCGGCCAGCGTCCCCGCGCACCGAGCGCGCGGTCGAGCACGATGTGACCGTCCAGGATGCCACGCACCTCGTCGGCCACGGGCTCCTCCATGTCGCCTCCCTCCACCAGCACCGTGTAGAGGCCGGTGATGGAGCCGCGCGCGCTGGTGCCGGCGCGCTCCAGCAGCTCGGGCAGGGCAGCGAACACGCTGGGCGGGTAGCCACGCCGCGCGGGAGGCTCCCCGGCGGCCAGGCCCACCTCGCGACCGGCGCGGGCAAAGCGCGTGACGCTGTCCATCATCAAGAGCACGCGCTTCCCCTGGTCGCGGAAGTGCTCGGCGATGGCGGTGGCCACGTGCGCGCTCTTGAGCCGCACCAGCGCGGGCGCATCGCTGGTGGCGCAGACCACCACACCACGCCGCCGCCCCTCGGTGCCGAGGGCGTCCTCGAGGAATTCGCGGACCTCGCGCCCGCGCTCGCCGATCAGGCAGACCACGAACACGTCCGCATCCGCCTGCCGCGCGATCTGCCCGAGCAGCGTGCTCTTGCCCACGCCACTGCCCGCGAAGAGGCCCACGCGCTGGCCCTCGCCCAGCGTGAGCAGCGCGTCGATCGCCCTCACCCCCGTGGCCAGCGAGCGCGTGATGCGCGGCCGGGTCAGCGGGTCGGGCGACCGCTGATACACCGAGCGCGGCGTGCCCATCACCGGGCCGAGGCCATCGATGGGCTGCCCGAGGCCGTCCAGCACGCGGCCCAGCAAGCCGTCACCACACGTCACCTGCAGCGGGCGCCCGAGCGCCAGCACCTCGTCTTCGGGGCTGACCCCCTCGGCGCGCCCGAGCGGCATGAGCGTGGCATCGGGCCCGTGGAAGCCCACCACCTCGGCCAGCAGCGGCTCGCCCTGATGACGGTGCACCTCCACCAGCTCGCCCACGCGCACACCGGGCACACGAGCCTCGAGCCCCAGCCCCACCAGCGAGCTCACGCGGCCACGGGCACGCAGCGGCTGCGCGTCGCCCAGCGCGCTGGCCAGGCCGTCGAGCGCGGGCAGGAACGAGCGGGCGTCCAGGTCGGCAGGCGGCATGTGGGTAAACATGCGACGAGGTGGGCGTGGATGCACGCCGGGCGGTCGCGGGCCCCCCAGGTGTCGTCTGCGATCCAGACACATGCGATCTCCAAACCCGCCTGATATGCTGCCGGACGATGAGTTCCCCCTCTTGCCGAGCCCGACGACTGGTCGCGCTCCTCTTGATGTTTGCTGTCTTGGGTGTGAGCGGGCCCACTTCTGCCCAGCGCATCCTCACCTTCCGCTTCCGCCCCACGGCGCGCGCTCAGCTGGTGCTGTGGATCGAGCGCGAGGACGGGACCTTCATGGGGACCATCCGGCTGACGGAGGCCGTGGCGCGGCGCGGCATCGGCAACCGTCCGGGCGCCACGCAGATGAACAGCGGCTTCCACTGGCCCTATGGGCGCCGCGAGGGCGTGCTGCCCGTGTGGGCGCATCGGCGTGCCGAAGCCCCGGGGGCAGAGCGCTTCCAGCGGGTCATCTTCCAGGACCGCCTGAGCGAGGGCTACGCGTCGCGCACGGCAAACGACCAGAGCCGCGACGACTACTTCTGCCTTTCGTTCAACACGGCCACCACCTCGCGCGAGGCGCTGGATGCCGTGAGCTGCGCCAGCCTCTTCAACAGCGACAAGGGCCGCTACATCACGAACGGGGACATGCAGGCGGGCTACGCGGAGCCCTTCGTCTATGCCGACGTCGAGGACGAGATGCGCCCGCTCGGCACGGACTCGCTCTACCCGCCACGCCGCGACACCGACGGCATGGGCGGCAACGACCACCCGGACGTGCAGCGCTTCAACGCGGATGCGCTCGAGGTGATGCCCGAGCTCGACGCCATCGCCATGGCCACGCCGGCCGAGGGCGTGGCGCAGATGATGCAGTTCGCCGTCCCCGAGGAGTGGCCCAACGGCGCCTACACGGCCTACCTCGAGGTGAACGTCGAGGGCGACTACAACCAGCATTACGACGACGAGACGTACCCCACGCCCGAGGGCAACTACTGGGACTACTGGGCCATGGCGTACGGCTACCCGTATCGCGGGCAGCCGTCCGTGGTGTACGCGGTGCCGTTCAACACGCTCGTGCCCGGGACCTTCGGGGCCCCGACCCAGCGGGATACGGCGCGCTGCACGGCGAAGACGGAATGCTGCGGACCATGGACGGCACCATCACGGACAACCCGACCATGGCCCCAGGCAGCGGTGCCGACCGGCTGCTGAGCTTGGACGAGGCGGGTAACCGCTTCACGGTGGAGGTGGTGGCCACCAACGTGTGCGACCAGCCCAACCCGCCCCCCGAGTGCATGATGGGTTGCCAGAACGACTCGGGCTGCCCGGGTGGCTTCGTGTGTGGGTCCAACGGCACGTGCGTGGGCATGTGCGACGAGCCGCTGACCGCGCCCGCCGTCACGGGGTTCGCGGCCGAGCCCGTCGACGACATCAAGCACAGCCATCAGTGGGGCACGCTGCGCTTCACGCCCCCCGCCTTCTCGCGCGACATCGTGGCCTACAACGTGCGCGTCAGCCGCAACCCCATCGTGGACCAGGCCAGCTTCGACGCCGGCATCCCCGCGCGCCGCGCCACGCTGGCCGAGGAGGGCCTCGACATCTGCGAAGGGGGCTGCCCCGCCGCGGGCGAAGAGTGGACCTACGAGCTGGGTCACTTGGTCCCGCAGACCACGCACTACATCGGCATCCAGGCCGTGAGCTGCGGCATGCCGGGTGAGATCGCCACCACCACGGTGACCACCACGGCCATCACCTTCACCACGGTGTCGCCCTGCTTCGTGGCCACGGCCGCGTATGGCTCGCCGCTGGCCGCCGAGGTGGGCACCTTCCGCCGCTTCCGCGACCGCCACCTGATGAGCAACGCGCTCGGGCGCGCCCTCGTGGACGTGTACTACGAGCACGGTCCTCAAGCGGCCGAGGCCCTCGAGCAACACCCCTGGCTGAAGAGCGCCGCACGCGCGTTCTTGACGCCGCTCGCTGCGCTGTTGCATGACGACGGTCCGTGAACCTCGCTCGCACCCCCAAACTCCCTAGCGCCGCCGTTCTCGCGCGCCTCCAGCTGGCCTTCTTGCTGGCCCTCGCGGCGTGCGCCGGCGGCTGCGCGCACGTGCCGCCGTATGCGCGCGAAGACCTCACGCGGCCGGGCATGGAGTCCGAGAGCGAGGCCGAGGAAGAGCGCTTTCGCTCGCACGTGTACGACGCGCGCGAGGGGGCTGCGGGCGGCCACGGCTCCACCGGCGGCGGCTGCGGGTGCAACTGAGCATGCGGCGGACCGCGTGGTGGAAGTGGCTCTTGCTGGGCGCGGCCGTGCTGCCGCTGTGCTGTGCGCGCGGGGTGTCCCAGGCCGACGAAGTGGACGGCCGCTGGTCGGGGCGCTTCAGCCTGCTGGGCAACTACTACTGGGAGACCAGCACGCGCGTGGTGGCGCCCGAGTTCGGCGTGCAGCTCACGTCGCCCAACGGCACCGACCTGAGCGCCACCTATCTGGTGGACACCATCACCAGCGCCAGCCAGGCGGCGGGCACCACCATCGACGTGAGCTTCAACGAGACGCGCCACGACATCACGCTCGGCGCGGGCCGTGAGCTCGAGCTCGGTGACAGCGCGCTCCAGCTGCGGGGCGGTCTGCACTTCAGCCGCGAGCCGGACTACACGTCCATCTCCGGCAACGTGGGCGCGTCGCTCTTCCTGAACGAGCGCAGCACCACGCTGCACCTGACGCTCGGCTACCTGCACGACGAGGTGCGCCAGAACTTCCGTGGGCCACCGCCGCCCACCGTGCCGGGCCTCATCCTCGGGCAGTTCAACGAGGACTTCGACGCGCTGACCATCTCCATCGGGTGGGACCAGGTGCTGCAGCCCTGGCTGATCGCCGAGGTGGGCTACGACCTGGTGTACCTCAACGGCTTCCTGGCCAACGCGTACCGCCGCGTGATGGTGGCCGGCGCCGCGGTGGGCGAGCAGCACCCGGGCACGCGCATTCGGCACACGCTCACGGGGCGGCTCAAGGCGCACGTGCAGCGCACGCGCACCACGTTCCAGCTGCGCTACCGAGCGTACCTCGACTCCTGGGACATCGGCGCCATCAACCCCGAGGTGCGCGTGTACCAGCAGCTGGCGCGCAACCTGGACCTGCGGCTGCGCTATCGCTACTACAAGCAGACGCGCTCCTTCTTTTACGAGGACAACGACGAGGCCTACGCGCCCAACGCCGCGTTCTTCACCAACGACCCGAAGATGAGCGCCTTCCGCAGCCACGAGATAGGCATGCAGCTGCGCCTCGGCTTCGGGTTCTTGGAGGGCACGGCGCTCGACGTGTTGCGCGGAGGCCGGCTGGACCTCAGCTTCAACTACCTGTGGCGCACCAACGTCTTTGGCGACGCGGTGACGGCGCAGGTGGGCCTCAGCGTGCCGTTCTAGGCGCTGCGCCCTCTACCCAGGGCTCGCTCGAGCCCGCTCAGCACGAAAGGCACGGCGCGCATGACCGTCACGTATCGCAAGGAAGAGGGCGTGGGCATCATCACCATGGACGACGGCAAGGCCAACGCCGTGTCGCCGCAGCTGCTGCACGGGCTGCACGCCGCGGTGGACCAGGCCGTGGCCGACGACGTGGTGCTGGTGATCGAGGGGCGGCCCGGCATGTTCTCGGCGGGCTTCCACATGCCCACGCTCAACGCCAAGGGGCCCGAGGCGACGGCCATGCTCACCAGCGGCTTCCAGCTGGTGGAGAAGCTGCTGAACTACCCGAAGCCCGTGGTGACCGCGTGCGGTGGCCACGCCGTCGCCATGGGGATGTTCCTGCTGCTCTGCGGTGACCACCGCGTGGGGGCCGCGGGCGCGTTCAAGATCGTGGCCAACGAGGTGGCCATCGGGCTCACCATGCCGCGCACCGCCGTGGAGCTCTGCCGCCTGCGGCTCACCACGCCCGCGTTCCAGCGCAGCATGCTGATCTCCGCGCCGTTCACGCCCGAGACCGCGCTGCTGGCTGGCCACGTGACCGAGCTGGTGGCGCCGGAAGACGTGAGCGCCACGGCGATCGCGACCGCGAAGCAGCTGTGCGCGCTGAACATGACGGCGTTCCGCGGCACCAAGGCGCGCGTGAACGGCGATGCGCTGCGTGCGCTCGGGGCCGCGGTGGAAGCGGACAGCGCGGAGTTCGCGGCGCTCTTCGCCTGAGGGCTTGGAGCCGCGCGAGATGTCACACGCGCGCCGCGAGAACGTGGCGGTGCGCGTGGGTGGGGCGTGCTTGAACACTGAGCATGACTTCCGCGTGGCAGGGACGGTTGGGCCTCTGGGGCTTGTGGGTGGCGGCGTTGCTGGTGGGGGCAGGGCTCGCTGGGTGTGGGGACGAACCGGCGGGCGATGTCGACGGCGGCGTGGACCAAGGGACAGTGGTGGACACGGAGGTGGACCAGGGGGCGCTGGACACCGGAGTGCTCGACCAGGGGCCGCCCTGTCCGGTTGGCGCACCGGTGGTGATCTCGGAGGACATCAGCGAGGACACCACGTGGAGCTGCCCGAGCTACCGGCTCTCCGGACGCATCTTCGTGGTGGGCGACTCCACGCTGACCATCGCGCCGGGTACGCAGATCCTCGGCAACACCTCTTTCGCGGAAACCGCCGCGCTCGTCGTCACGCGTGGGTCCGAGCTCGTCGCCGTGGGCACGGAGGACGCGCCCATCGTTTTCACGTCGGGCAACACTGTGGGCAGCCGTACGACCGGCGACTGGATCGGCGTGAATCTGCTTGGGAACGCCACCATCAACGCGGGAACTGACAACGGTGGTGTGTTGGAGGGTCGCCTCGAGGGGTTCGGCATCGACGGGCGCGGGGTGTACGGCGGTAGCCAGGACACCAGCAGCTGCGGTCACCTCGAGTACGTACGCATCGAGTTCGCCGGATACGGCTTCGACACTGCGCAGGGGGGTCTCACGCTTGCTGGGTGTGGCTCCGGAACGCGCCTGAGCCACGTGCAGGTGCACCGGAGCATAGACGATGGGGTGGCGACCTATGGCGGTACCGCCAGCATGGATCACGTCGTCATCAGCGGCGCATCCAACGACAGCCTCGACTGGGACCAGGGCTGGCGCGGCAACGTGCAGTTCCTGGTCGTGCACCAGTTCGAAGGCCTCGGCGACTCCGGGTTCGAAGCGGACAACTACGGCCCGATGGAGCTGGCTACGCCGCGCAGCCACCCGACCATCTACAACGCCACCATGATCGGCACCTCCGTCACACGGGCGATGGTCCTCCGTGAGGGTACCCGCGCCAAGCTGCGGAACTTCATCGTCGCCGGCTTTGGTGGCGAGCCCATCGACCTGCGTGCCACCACCAACGACCTGACCACCGAGTGGCCGGCACAGCTCTCCGTCGAGAACAGCTTCTTCTTCGGCAACGGTGCCTACGACGACGAGGTCACCGACCCGATCGACAACGACGACAACGGCTTCGACGAGCAAGCGGCCATCGAGGACGCTGCCCGGAGCAACACCGTGGGCACCGACCCGATGCTGGGCTCCACCAGCATCACTGCGCCGAACTACGTCCCAGCCAACACCGCGCTGAATGGCCAGGCCACGCCGCCTGCCGGCTTCGACACCAGCGCCACGTATGCGCGGGCGTTTGCCCCGAACGGCACCGACTGGACCGCGGGCTGGACTGCGTTCCCGGAGAACTGACAGAGCCGTTGTTGCGCGTTTGAGATCAATCCGTTGCCAGCTTGTGCGCGTTCCGCTCGATCGGCGCTGCTAGCTTGCGCGCCGATGCGAAAGCGCTCCACGGGTCGACCGTCATGCAGCTCTCCACCGGCTCCACCGCACGGTGCCCACCGCCAGGCGTCGCTCGTGGGGGCCGGGCTGTGCTTGCTCGGGCTCGGGCTGCTGGTTCCGCTCGCGCTCGGTTCTTGGGAGCGCGCGGACGACACGCCTCCGGCGCTCGCGGCGCTGCGCGCGCACGCCGACCCGGAGCGCAACGCCGGGCAGCCACGCTCGGTGGTGATGCTGTTGATCGACGGCTTGCGCACCGACGAGGCCGAGGCGCTGCCTGCGTTCCGCACGTTTGCGGCAAGCGGCGCCTCGGGCCAGCTGCGCATGAGCGCCCCCACGCTCTCCAGCCCGGCCTATCACGCGTTCCTCACGGGCGTTCCGGCGTGGGCCAGCGGCGTTCGCACCAACCGGTTCCAGGCGCGCCCACGCAGCACCGCCGCCCGGGCCGACACGCTCTTCGACCGCGCGCGCAGCGCTGGGATGCGCGGCGTCTATGCCGCCGAGGGCCTGCGCTGGCTGCTCTCCTTCGCGGCGGACACGGCCACGGCCGACGCCAACGTGCTGCCGGTGGGCGCGCGCTTCGAGGCGGGGGCGCTGCGCCACCTGGCTCGCGCTGCCGAGCCCGGGCGCATCACGCTGCTGCACATGCTGGCCGTGGACGAGTCGGCGCACGAGCTGGGCATTCGCAGTGAGGAGCACCGCCAAGCGCTCGCGGGCGCCAACCGGCTGATCGCGGCGCTGCACGCGGCGACGCGCGGCACGGACACCGTGGCCATGGTGCTCTCGGATCACGGGCACCTCGATGCGGGCGGGCACGGTGGGAACGAGGTCATCGTGCAGCGCGCGCCGTTCGCCGTGGCGGCACCGGGCCTCCCGCCCCAGCACGGCGTGCGAATGCAACCCGAGGAGGTGGCGCCCACGCTGGCGGCGCTCGCCCGCCTTCAGGCGCCGCGCCACGCGCTTCGTGCCGCCAGCGCTGTGCTGGTGGGACCCAACGCGCACGAGGCCACGAGCGTGGTGCAGCGCGCGTCCGCTGCCCGCCGGGCGCAAGCCGCGTTCCTGGCGCGCGCCGAGCGCTACACCTGTGCGGGCGGGCTGCTCGCCCTGCTGCTCGGAGCGCTGGGCCTGTGGGCGCTGCGGCGTGCATTCGGTCGCTTCGACGCCGCCACGCTGCTCTCGCCGCCGCTGTGGTTGGCGCTCTCCCTCGTGGCGCACGTGCACGTGCTGGGTCGTCCGCTCTCGGTGAGCGCCATCGACCTGGTGGGCCTGCACGTGCTCACGCTGGCGCTCACGAGCACGGCTGCGGCCACCCTCGCCATCGCGGCGGGTGTGCGTGTTGCCGTGGCGCTCGGCGCCCAACCTCTCGCCGCGCTTCGGCGGGCCGCGGCCACGCTGGGCTGGGCAGCCTTCGGCCTGTTCGTGGCCAGCGTCAGCCTGATCGGTGGCTCCCTCGCGCCCTGGCCCGAGTCCGAGCTGCTGGCGTATGGGCCGGTGCTGTTCGGCGGGTTCGCGGGCGGCGCGCTCCTCGCGATGGCGGCCAGCCTGCTGGGCGGCCTGGTCTTCGGTTCCCGCCTGGAGCGTGGCCCGCAGCCCAGCGTCCAAACCGGGCGGGTGGGGGCAGGCTACCGAACTGTCACCGCCGCGCGCCCGCATCCTGCTAAGTAGACCGATGCCCACGACCGAACTGCGCTCCCCAGCCCGAGGCTCGATGTCGGGTGGCCGGGTGGTCCTGAGCGCAGGGCTGGTGGTCATGGCGGTGGCCCTCACCGTGCTGGGCGGGTTCGACCTCGAGGGAGCGCGTCTGACGCTCGGGCGCGCGCAGTCCGCCACGTGGCTCGCGCTGCTGCCGTTCGCGCTGCTGCTCACCATCGACGCCACGGCGTGGGCCATCGCGCTCGATGTGGCCCCCAGCGCGCGCGTGCTGGGCAGGCTCGTCCAGGCGCGCCTCGGCATCGAGGCCGTGTCGCTGACCGTCCCCGGGAGCATTCTGGTGGCCGACGGCCTCGCGCCCATGATCCTCGGGCGCGCGGCGAACCTCCCCGTGTCGGCGGCCGTCGCGGGGGTGGCCATCAAGAAGTGGGGCATCATCCTGGGCCACGTGGCGGTGCTCTGGCTCGCAGCGGTGGTCGGCAGCAGCTACTTCGAGCGCGTGGCCGAGCGCGGGGGCGTGTCGTTCGCGCCCGTGCCCACGCTGCTCATCTCCGGCGCGGTGGCGCTGGGCATGGCGGCCTGGCTGTGGGTGGTGCTGTCGCATGGCGCGGTGGAGCGGCTGCGCCGGTTGTTGGGCCGCACGCCGTTCGGGTGGATGCGCAGCCTGATGGCGCGCGCCGCAGAGGGCGCTGCGCGCGCCGACACGCATGCGCACGCGTTCTTCGGCGGGCCACGCGCGCGCGTCTGGACGCTCGTGGCGGTGTCCACGCTGGTCTGGCTGGCCGAGTCGCTCGAGGTCTACGTGCTCTTCCGCATCCTCGGCGCCAACCCCTCGCCGGCCGACGTGCTCGCCATGGAGGCCCTCCTCACGGTGGTGCGCTCGCTCGCGTTCTTCTCGCCCGGCGGGCTGGGCGCGCAGGAGTTCGCGTACCTGACGCTGATCCCACCGCTGCTGGGCGTGGAGGGCGCTGCGCTCGCGAGCGGCTTCGTGGTGCTCCGCCGCCTGCGTGACGTGGTCACCATTGGCCTCGGCTACTTGTCGCTCGCCACGCGCGTGGCCCGGGCCTGAGTGGGCCGCCGTGCCAACGCCGGCGGCCCTCTTGCGGCCTACTTCCGCACGGTGCCCACGTAGAGGTCGCGGTAGAAGCAGCTGCGGTCCAGCACGTGCAGGCGCGCGCTGAGCGCCCGGTCCGCCTTCAAGTGCTCCGCGTGCTCGGCGCCGGGCTGCCGGTCCACGAGGCAGATGCGGTAACACAGCCGCGCGCCGTCCTTCGCCACGCGCACGATCTCGTGCAGCAAGCGGTCGAAGTCGTGCGGCGCGATCCAGTCGAAGATGTCGCTCAGCGACAGCCCGTCGAGGCTGTTGTCGGGCAGGCCCGCGAGCACCTCCTCGAGCGGCGCGGTGACCGGCGTGATCGCGTGGCTCCGCTCCCGAAACTCCTGGAACGTGCTCTCGCGCAGGTAGTACGAGTTGAACCGACGCGGGTCGATGTACTCGCCCAGCAGCACGCGCGACAGGAAGAAGTTCTCCCGCATCAGGCGTGCGTGGGCGTGCTTCGCGATGTTGTCGAAGATCATCTCGCCCATCGCGAAGAACCCGGCCTGCTCGTAGAGGTCCTTGCCGTAGATCCAGCGCAGCGCCCACTTGCTGGTGGCCAGCCGCGCCACCGAGCGCGCCACCGGCGTGTCGATGTGGGCGTCGAAGTACTGCGCTTGTTCTTCGAGGTCGGTCATCTCGAACAACGGCCGCAGCTTGCTCTCGGGCAGCACCCGCCACGCCACGGACGCGCCGGTGGCCACGATGCGGTCCTGACGCCCGATGTTGGTGACACCCCGCGTGATCGCGCGATCACGCCCATCCCAGTAGGCCCGCGCGTCGGGCTCGAGGTGCCGGCGCACCCGCACGTACTGCGACCGGCGCACCGCGGTCGAAGTGGGCAAGAGCCCCAAGAACGACGCGTGCTGCTCCCAGTCGCGGGCGCCGAGAGCGCTCGCGCGCTTGAGGTCCAGCAGGAAGTTCTGCGACGGATTCAGGTCCACGCTGATCACCTCCGAGGGGTTCGCCTCGAGGAGACCGAGCGAGCGACTACCGCTGGCCGTGATGGAGAGCACCCGCGCACCCTTCTGCAGGTCGAGCGCCCCGAGCTCCGTCTCGGTGTCTTCCCAGCAGCCCGAGTAGACCACTTGCTGGAAGGCCGAGAGGCGCTGAACGCGACTGACTCGCACGGGAGCCCGACGTGAGCGTTCTGGTGTGTGTAGCGATGTCTCCACAGGTCTCCTTCTTCACAACGCAGGTGTGTGATTTCGGATGACCCTAGAGGGCTCTCGTGACGGTTCTGCGTTTGATGCGCTTCGAATCAGAAACGAACGAGGGTCTCAGACCTCGTCGTAGGGATACGGAGGCGGCTCGGGCGGCGCGAACGGCGGCGGGCTCGAGCCTGCGGCTGCGGCGTCTTCGGACTCCACCGCGTGGCGCGAGTCCACCTCGACGCGGAACGACCGCACGAGGCGCTGATAGGGCTCCTGCGAGCGGTACTGCTGGAACTCCGCGAAGCCGATGAAGTCGGCCTGGGCGAGCTCGGGCGTCAGCGTGAGCAGCAAGAACGTCCGGTGTGAGCCGTCGGCCCAGTGGAACTGCGGGCCGCTCGTGTCGGTGCTGCCACCGGGCGACGTGATGCTGCCGGTGGAGAACTCTACGCCCACGGACCCGGCGCCCGTCGCGCCATCATAGGCCGAAGGGTCCGCCACGATGTCGAGCGCCTCGGCGCGGTGGATGTCTCCCGTGACCACGATCAGGTTCCGGCCGTTCGACGTGGCGCGCTCGAGCACGCGCGCACGGGAGACCGCGTCCCAGCTGGAGCCTCCCAGCATGTCGGGGCTATGCGGCGCGAATGTGGTCCCCTGGCCCAGCACGAACCAGCGCGCGGTGCTCTCGTCGAGGCGGTCGTCCAGCCACTGCTGCTGCTCGGCGCCCAGGTGCTCTCCGGCATCGTCTTCGCTGGGCCAGAGATAGGGTCGCTGGCGGTCCACCAGCGCGAGCTCGGCCAGGTCACCGTAGGCGAAGTGGCGGAAGATGCGTCCCTCTGCACCGAGACGCGTGGGCATCCACTCGGAGTACGCCGCAAGCGCGTTCGCCACCCGGTCGGCCCAGGGCCCCTGCGTCTCGGGGAAGTGGTTGGCCGCGCCACCCACGAAGGGGTCGCAGGCAAACTCGTGGTCGTCCCACACGTGGATGAACGGGTTCTGGCGGTGCACCAGCTGAAGATCCGGATCGCGTCGATAGAACGCGTAGCGGCGCCGGTAGTCGTCCAGGCTGACGAGCTGGCCCGGTGGGTCGAGGTCCTCGCGGAAGCCTCCGTAGACCTCGCCGTACTCCACGAAGGCGCTGTACTCGTAGAGGTAGTCGCCCAGGTGCACCACCGCGTCGAGGTCGGCCCGCCGCGCCATCATGCGGTAGGCATAGAAGTACCCGAAGCCCAAGTTGGAGCACGACGCGAACGCCAGGCGGACCTCGCGTGTGCGGCCCACCGGCGCCGTCTTCGTGCGGCCGATGGGGGAGGTCCGGCCGAGCGCGCTGAAGCGGTAGTAGTAGGTGGTGCCCGGCTCGAGCGCGGCGAGGTCCACGCGCACGGTGTGGTCACGCTCGGCGTCCGTGGTCACGTACTCGGCCACGCGCCTCCGCCGCATGGAGGGGTCGGTGGACACCTCGAGGAACACGGACACGCGGTCGGTGCTGCCGCCTCCCGTGGTCACGCGCGTCCACAGCACCACGGCGTCGGGGAGCGGGTCGCCCGAGGCCACGCCGTGCTCGAAGGCGTTCTCCGGACCGAGGGGTCCTTCGTACTGGTAGAGCGGAAGGTCATCGCCTTCGTCGCACCCGAAGAGGATGGAGGGCGCCAGGCTCGAAGCCACGCCCAAGGCGGTGGCTCGCTTGATGAAATCGCGTCGGTTCATGTGCTCATTCCAAGAGAGGGCTGAGTCGCTCAGCCGAAGAACGGCCCTTCGACCATGTAGGTGACTCCGCCCGGGGCGCCGTCGGCTCCGCGCTGAGAGCTGAAGAGCAGGCGCCGCAGGCTCGGGTCGAAGGCGATGCCGGTGATCTCGGAGCCGTCGTGCCCTACCACCTGCACCAACGGCGCCACGCGCCCGTCGGGCGAGATGGCCACGATCTGCATGTCGCCGCCGTCCTCCCCCACCACGATGTCGCCGCCCTCGGTCACCAGCAGGAAGTCCACACCGGTGAGCACGGGCTCCGCGTAGTCGGCGGCGTCGTACAGGACCTCCAGCGTCCCCGCGTCCACGTCATGCAGCCACACGCGGTTGTCGCCCTTGGTGGTGAAGAACACCCGGCCCTCGTGGAACCAGACGCCCTCGCCGCCATCGAAGGCTGTGCTCTCGGGCACCTGCTCCCAGGTCGGCACGCTCGTCGCCGAAGGGTCCGGCACGGGCAGCCACGTGACCACGCCGTCCTGCGCGCGCATTACCTCCAGCACGCCAGCGGCGAGGTCGTCGGGGCCTCCCGTGAAGCGCGCTGGGGTGAAGCGGTAGAAGCGCCCGGTGGCCCGATCTTCCGTGAGGTACACACGGCCCGTGCGCGGGTCCACCGCCACCGCCTCGTGCTTGAACACGCCCAGCGCTTCCCGGCGCACTGCGTCGCGCTCGCCGAGCGGGTCGCAGTCCCACACGATGCCGCGGTCGTACTCTTCGGCGGAGAGCCACGTCTCCCACGGGGTCTTGCCGCCCGAGCAGTTCCACGTGGAGCGCCGCAAGATGGGGTACGCGTCGACCACCTCACCCTGGCGATCGAAGCGGATGGCGCCCACGCCCGACACGGGCAGCGCCACGCCCACCTCGCTGTTGGACACATACACGAAGTCGCCTCCGCCCACGGCGAAGGTGGCGCCCCCATCCGGGAAGCTGTGCCAGTTGTGCGTGGTCCCCGGCACGGGCTCCCCCGAGCGCGCCACCACCTTGCTGCTGAACCCGGCGGGCAGGCGCAGGCCGTTGGCGTCTGCGGGCGAAAGCGGCCCGTGTCGCAGCAGGTCACCCGCCGCGGGCCGGCGCGCCGCCTCTTCGCAAGCCAGCAAGTTGGGCGCGAGCGCGAGCGCGCCGATGCCTTGGGCGGTGCGCCGCAGGAACGTTCGGCGATCGAGGGGATCTCTCATCGCGGCGCATGCTGGAGGCGCTGCGTGGCGACCGTGTGAAGGCCCCGCAACATGCGCGGCTGCAACACAGTCGACGAAGTCCGTCACCGAGATGTGCGCGTGTCGTTACGCGCGGCCACGCCGAAAGGTGCGATCAGAGCGCCATGCGTTTCAGACTTCTGCGCTCTCTCCCCGTCATCACGGTGCTCGCCGTCGCGTCTGTCCTGGCCACCGGCCGCGCCCTCGATGGCGGCACGTCGCGCATCAACACCTTCAATGGGTGGCGCGTGTTCGAGGTCATCACGCAGGGCGATAACCCCGGAGGGGACGGCTTCGACTACAGCATGCCCGGCACCTTCGACGGCGCGGGGGCCTGGATGGTGGACGACGCCACGCTGCGTGTGCAGGTGAACCACGAGACGAGCGACGCGTCGATCAGCGAGGTGGACCTCGACCTGACCAGCCTACAGACGGTCATCGCCAACGTGCGCGCCAACAACAACACGGGCGGTGTGCCCTTCGTGCTCGCGGCGCGCCAGGCCTACGGCCGCTTCAGCACCAACGGCGGCACCAGCTTCACCAACACGAGCAGCAACTCGACCACCAGCTTCTCGCGCTTCTGCTCCGGGCAGGCGTACGCGGCGGACACGTTCGGGATGGACCGCGGCTTCGTGGACCCGCTCTACATCACCGGCGAGGAGACCTCCGGCGGCCGGCTGGTCGTGTTGGACAGCGTGACGCGTGACCTCTATCAGCTGAGCGGTGTGGTGGGCAGCGCACCCGGCGGCACGGGCGGCATGCCCTATGATTCGTGGGAGAACGCCGCGCTGCTGGACACCGGCGAGACGGGTCACGTGGCGCTCTTGCTCTCGCCCGACGGCGACACGCAGCGCCTGACGCTCTACGTGGGCGACAAGGGCCTCGGCTCCAACGGGGCCGCGTCCACCAGCTTCCTCGCGCGCAACGGCCTGGCGTACGGCCGCTGGTTCTACCTGAACGGCAGCCTGCCGGGCGCAGGGGCCACCAACACGGGCACGTTCGACACCACCTCGGCCGGGGCGCTGTCCTCCACCAAGCTCGAGGACATCGACACGAGCCCGAGCGACCCCACCCGCGTGGTCCTGGGCGACCAAGACTCGGGCGTGTTCGTGTTCGACTTCGACCTGGTGTTCACGTCCGGCTCATTCAACGCGGGCGCCTCCGACTTTGCCGTGACGCGCATCTCCACCACCAGCGGCGGCGCGAACAGCGTGAACGCACCCGACAACGTGGACTGGACCGCCGCCACCACCCTCGGAGGCACGGCCTACCCCGAGGGCCTCATCTTCGTGAACGAAGACAACAGCAGCGGGGAGATCTGGCAGATGGAGCCGGACGGCAGCAACCCCGTGCGCATCGGCGAGACCACCGTGGGCTCCGAGTCCACCGGCATCTTCGACATCTCGGCGTTCGTGGGCTTCAACCCCGGCAGCGTGCTGATCACCAACGGACAGGGCTCGCCCTCGTCCATGACGGTGCTCATCAGCCCGAACGCCACGCTGGCTCCGAGCGTGTGCGGCGACGGGCTCTGCGCGGCCGACGAGAACGCGAGCACCTGCAGCAGCGACTGTCCGTCCATGTGCGGCGACGCGCTGTGCACGTCGGGTGAGACCGCCAGCACGTGCAACGGGGACTGCCCGTCGATGTGCGGCGACGCGCTGTGCACGTCCGGTGAGACGGCGGCCACCTGCAACGGCGACTGCGCGTCCATGTGCGGCGACAGCCTGTGCACGTCGGGCGAGACCGCAGGCAGCTGCAACGGGGACTGCCCGTCGATGTGCGGCGACAGCCTGTGCACGGCCGGAGAGACCGCGGGCACGTGCAACGGGGACTGCGTGTCCATGTGCGGCGACGCGCTGTGCACGTCGGGCGAGAACGCGGGCAGCTGCAACGCGGACTGCGCGTCCATGTGCGGCGATGGCCTGTGCACCATGGGTGAGAGCGCGGGCACCTGCCTCGGCGACTGCCCGACCACGTGCGGCGACGGCGTGTGCGCTGGCGCGGAGGGTGCAGCCACCTGCCTCAGCGACTGCCCGACCACCTGCGGTGACGGAGTGTGCGCGGGCGCCGAGGACGCCGCGAGCTGCGGCGCCGACTGCACGTCCACCTGCGGTGACAGCCTGTGCACCGGGGGCGAGGACGCCAGCAGTTGCCTGGCCGACTGCCCGACCACGTGCGGCGACGGGGCGTGCGCAGGCACCGAGGACGTGCTGACCTGCAACGCCGACTGCGCGTCCGAGTGCGGCGACGGCCTGTGCACGGCAGGCGAGAACATGACCAGCTGCGCGGCCGACTGCCCGGCCACCTGCGGCGACGACCAGTGCACGGGCGACGAGGACGCGGCGACCTGCAGCGCGGACTGCGCCTCCCTGTGCGGAGACAGCCTGTGCACCATGGGCGAGACCGCGAGCACCTGCGCGGCCGACTGCCCCGCCGCTTGCGGCGACGGCATGTGCACTGGCGCCGAGGACGCCACGAGCTGCGAGGCAGACTGCGTCACCGGGATGCCGCCCGGTGGCGGTGGCGGTGGCGGCTGCGCCGTGCCTGCGGTCAGCGCCGCAGCGGGCCGGCCCGCACCGCTCCTGCTGTTGTTCGCCGTGGGCGTGCTGCTGGCCAGGCGCCGCTTGGCGAAGCCCCGCGCGCGGGTGTAGCCGGCGGAAGGATTGGCGGGCCAGCGTCGTTCGACCCCGAAGGACCGCTGGCCGCCATGAACTACCGCCTCGTCGTGGGAGACCTGCTCGACCAAGACGTGCAGGTCATCGTCAACCCCTGGAACCGCAACATCATCCCCTGGTGGCTGCTGCTGCCGCAGGGCGTATCAGGGGCCATCAAGCGCCGCGCGGGCCTGGCCCCGTTTCGTGAGCTCGCGAAGCGCGGACCGATTCCCCTCGGTGGGGCCGTGCTGACGGGCGCGGGTGACCTTCCGCACGAGGCCATCATCCATGTGGCGGGCATCAGCATGTTCTGGCGGTCATCGGAGCGCTCCATCCGCGGGTCGGTACGCAGCGCCGTGGCTCTCGCCCAGGAGCATGGCTTCCGCTCCATCGCGCTTCCCCTGATTGGGGCGGGCACCGGAGGGGGCAACGAGGAGACCGTCCAGGCGCTCATCGAGGAAGAGCTGCGCGAAGCTGTGTTGGATGGCCAGGCGCTGCTGGTGCGACTTCCGCTCACGCGCGGCCGCGGCTCTCTCCGTCGGTGACGCCACCCGCGATGAGGTGCGCCACGCGCAGCGGCTCGGGCACGTTCCCCTCACGGCTGTGGCGCAGCACCGTGGCGTGTGCCTCGGCGAGCGACAGCCCCGCCCGCTGCACGAACACCTCGCCGCAGGCCTCCATCGGGCCGGCTTGCTGGATCAGCGCCCACTTGCGCGCGCCCCCCGGCACATGGCGCAGCAGCGCACGCTCGATAGCCCGCAGATCCGGCGCGTGACGCACCACCACCACGACGGGCACAGCGAGCCGCTCGTGCAGCGCGTGGAGGTCCACCACGTTGAAGCCCGCCAACGCGATGCCTTGCAGCAGTACGCACTGCACGTGCTCGCGGAACTTGGAGCCTTCGAGCGCGCTGCCCAGCTTGTCCGTGGCGTTGCGCCCGTCACGCCGTACCTCGCTCCGGAGAACGCCCACCAGGCGCTCGTCTGCATAGACAGCCCCGAACACCGGCACGTCACCACGGTGGGCGCGCGCGAACGGTGCGTCGTCGAACCCCACCACGTTGGCGAATCCGGTGCGCGCTGTCCGTGCCGTGGGCCGTGGGCTCATCAGCGCGCGACACTATCACCAACGCCTCTCACGCCCGTGGGCCACGGGCCGCCGCCGGAGGGTGCTACGCTGGCAGCCATGACCGTTCGCTGGGCTCCTCCCCTCCTGGCGCTCGCCGCGCTGCTGGCTGCGTCTCACCACGGCGCCGCCCAGGCTCCCGCGCGCAGCGTGGTCCAGCTCCTGGACGCCGGCGCCGAGCCGCGCATGGCGCTGCGCTACGCCACGCCGCTCGGGGCGCGCGAGGCCGTGATGCTGACCACCCGCGCCAGCACGCGCGTGGGCATGATGGGCTTCGGTGGCGGCCAGAGCACGCCGCTGCCGGGCACGCGCGTCCTGGTGGAGGTGGGCCCCATCGCCGACGCCGGCGCCGACCGGCTGATGGTCCCCTTCCGCTTCACGGCGGTGGACGCGCTGCCCACCGAGGGCGTGTCCCCCGAGGACGTGGCCCGCGCTCAGCGCGAGCTCCAGCCGCTGGTGGGCCTCGAGGGCTTCCAGCTCATCGACCGGCAGGGCGTGGGCACCGGCGTGGACCTCGTGATCCCGCCCGGCACCTCGCCCGCCCTCGCCGAGCAGCTGCAGCAGCTGCGCCGCGGGCTGCGCGACATGTTCGCGCCCTTCCCGAGCGAGCCCGTGGGCCTGGGCGCGGTGTGGGAGGTGCGCACCCCCGTGCAGAGCCACGGCGTGGCCGCCGAGCAGATCACCACCTACCGACTGCGCGCGCGCGCCGGGGACGAGATTGGCCTCGACGTGCAGATCGCCCAGACGGCCCCAGCCCAAGCCCTGCCCGACCCGCAGCCGGGCCTGCGCGCGCGCCTCGAGAGCCTCGCCACCACGGGGTCCGGCACCATGGAGCTGAAGCTCAGCCATCTGGTGCCCGCCATCCACTGGAGCTCGCGCTCGGTGGTGCAGTCCACCGTGTCCGTCGAGGGCTTCGAGCAGCCCATGCGGGCCGAGCTGGACCTCGAGGTGTGGCTCGGGCTGCCTTGAACCCCCCAAACGCGAAACGGCCGCACCCCCGAAGGAGCGCGGCCGCCGCGTGTTCAGCCGAGAGGGCTCAGTTGGCCGGGAACGAGGTCCAGCCGGTGGTCCAGTTGGTGCCGTTCGGGGCGAAGGCGCCAGCGTAGGTCGCCGTCGTGTCGAAGCCGGCGGGCGGGGTGGCCTGGGCGTTCAGCGCGGTGTTGGTCGGCACGTAGTTCGGAGCCGTGGTGCTCGTCGAGCCGATCATCGGGTTGGTGGCCAAGGTGTTGTTCCGGGCAGCGTCCTCGATGGCGGTCTGCTCGACGAAGCCGTTGTCGTCGTTGTCGGCCGGCACGGTGGCCTCGTCGTCGTAGGCGCCGTTGCCGAAGAAGAAGCTGCGCTCGATGGAGATGTTCGTCGGCCACTCGGTGGAGAGGTCGTTGGTGGTGGCGCGCAGGTCGATGGGCTCGCCGCCGAAGCTGGAGATGATGAAGTTGCGCAGGGTGGCGCGGGTGCCCTCACGGAGGACCATGCCACGCGTGGTGGTGGTGCCGATCATGGTGGCGTTGAAGATGGTGGGGTTGCTGCGCGGGGTGGCCAGCTCCATCGAGCCGTAGTTGTCGGCCTCGAAGCCCGCGTCGCCGATGCCCTCGAACTGGTGGACGACGAGGAACTGCACGTTGCCGCGCCAGCCCTGGTCCCAGTCGAGGCTGTCGTCCGACGCGCCGGAGATGACGACGTGGTCCATGCCGGCGGTGCCGCCGAAGAACTCGATGCCGTCATCCTTGCCGCGGTGGACCTGGATGTAGCTCAGGGTCGTGCCGGAGCCACAGCCCGCCAGCGTCAGGCCGT
This sequence comes from Sandaracinaceae bacterium, assembly GCA_016706685.1. Classification (NCBI taxonomy): domain Bacteria; kingdom Pseudomonadati; phylum Myxococcota; order Polyangiales; family Sandaracinaceae; species Sandaracinaceae bacterium. The sequence continues at coordinate 98,191 of JADJJE010000021.1, forward strand.
TGAGCTCGTTGTCCGTGGAGAACTCGTCGCCGCCGAACTCGATGCGCACGTACTCGAGGTGGCCACAGCTGCTGGCGTCGTTGTTGCCGCCGTAGATTCCACGCGCATCGGTCGGGTCAACACCCTCGAGGTTGTCCGTAAAGACGCCGGCGGTGTCGGTGCCGTTGTTCAGCGTGGCGCTGCCGAGCAGGGCGACGCCCGCCCAGTCGCCCGTGATGCGGTCGCCCACGGCGTTGCCGGAGGTGAACACGATGGGCAAAGCGGCGGTGCCGATGGCCTCGAGCTGTGACCCGCTCGACACGATCAGCGCAGCGACCTCGCTGCCATCGGTGTCACCGTAGATGGTCGTGCCCGGCTCGATGGTGAGCGTGGAGTTGCCGGTCACGAAGACCTTGCCGACGAGCAGGTAGCTGTCGCAGGCCCAGGTGGTGTCGGTGGTGATGTCGCCCATGACCATGACGTCGCCCGAGGCGGGGCAGCCGTCGCCCTGGTCGACTCCGCCCATGTCCGGAAGGGTGGTGGTGGTGGTGGTGGTCGTCGTCGTGGTCATGCCACTGTCGTCGCCACAACCCGCGCCGAAGGCGCCGATGCCTAGAACCAAGGAGCAGATTTGGATTTTGCGATTCATAAGGTCCTCATTTGCCCCCATTGGGTGGGCATATCTTGCTAGTACGTGTACTCGAGTCCGATGGAGAAAGTGGCGCCTGGCGTGACGCTTCCTTCGAGGAAGCTGCCCTGCCGCCAGTCTTGCCGTTGGAACAACATGTTCTTGAACTTCAGCTTCAACTTGAGATGCTCGTTGGCCTCCCAAGAGGCGACGAAGTCCAGCTGGTGAAAAGGCATTCTCCGGATGTTTGGGAGAATGGTTTCGCCGGTTCGCACGCCCACGTCGGTTACCCGTGGGCCCACCACGTTGTAGACCAACGCAGCGGAGAAGCCCGAGACAGGTTCGTCAAATCGAAGTGACAGATTGAAGACGAAGGGCGCCTGACCCGGCACCGGAACGTTGTCCGGAATCACGGAACCGGTGTCTTGGACGAGATCGAGACGCGAAGTGAGGACGGTGACATTTCCGTACAGGCTGAAGTGACGGAGCGCCTGGTGGATGCGCTCGAAGCCAATCGCCACCTCGACCTCGCCTCCCGCCACATAGCCCCGGCCCGCGTTTCGGTACACGGTGGCGTAGGACGCCGCGTTCAAGATCTGCGCATAGATGAAGCCGTCGAGCTCCTTGTAGAAGGCAGACACCGTGACGCGCTCGCTCTCCGAGAAGAACCACTCCCAGCGTGCGTCCACGTTGTGGATGCGGGTGCTGTCGATGGTGGGGTCGCCCACCGTGTTTCGGTCACGCTGGAAGTCGTAGTACTGATATGGAGCGAGCTGGCGCACCTGAGGGCGCACCATGGTCATGCCGTAGGAGAGGCGCAGGTTCATCCCGTCGCGCAAGGTGTACTTGAGCGCGGCGGCGGGAAGCACGTTGATGTCCGTGCGGTTGGTCCCCACAGGTTCCGTGGTGCTGTTCTCGAAGGGGCTGGCGCTCTCCACGAACTGGTCGAAGACCTCGAGGCGCGCGCCGCCGTTGAGCGACAGGTCCCGCACGATGGGCGTCTCGACGCTCACGAAGCCGGAGTACAGCGACTGAGTGGAGGTGTAGCTGTCGAAGTCGCTCGTTTGCTCCTCGAGGCGGGTCAGCGTGCCGATCCCCTCGTCGCTGAACAGTTCCTCGACAGGCGCCGCATAGAGCGTCTGCGGCCTCTCCCCTGGCTCCTGGAACATGCGGAAGCGCCGGTTCAGCAGCGAGCGGTCGGAGCGCCGAAAGCCACCGCCCACGAGCCCACTCGCTTCACCCGCGCTCGTGGACCAGAGAGGGATCTGCAGGTTGGTGTCCACACCGAGATCACGCTGGTTGAGGTCGCTGTAGAAGCGCTCGCCAGAGCTCGAGCGCTCGAGCCAACGCTGGAGTCCCGAAACCGGTCCGACAACGACCGAGCGGCGGTCGGGCTCGTCACGGCGACCGAGGCCTGCAAACGCCGTCCAGCGGAGGCGCAGCTCCGTGTCGCCCAGGTTGCGGTGGTCTCCGCGCAGCTGGTTGAAGAAGAGCGTGCGCGCGATGTACTGGAACTGCCAGCGTTCGGTCGGTGCGCCCGAGTCGATCTCGGAGATGATGCCCTCGAGCCGCTCGACGGTGTCCTCGGTGCTGCGGTTGAACAGCGCGAGATAGCTGATGGTGCTGTCCGCGGTCAGGTCCAACGACGCGGTCCCGAGTAGGTTCAGGCTGACCTCGCGCTGGCCGCGCTCACCCTCGAGGTCGTTGAACGCCTCGAGCGAGCCATCCTCTGTGACTCGCGGGCGCGAGCGGTTGATGCCGGACTCACGACTGGTGTCGTTGCTGTAGCCCGCGGTGAGCAGGTATCCGAAGCGACGGCCCTCGCCGAGGCTGTGCGAGTTGCCGATCGACCCGTCTACCCCGATGTTCGGGATCCCGGTGGACTCTTCGAACTGCCACGTGTTGTCGAGGGTGCGCGCGATCGCATCGACTTCGTCGCCAGAGAACCCGCTGCGGGAGGGTGCGACGTTCTGGTTCGGCACCGTGCTCGGCAGCTCACGAGAGCGGTCGAAGCCGGTCCAATCGAGGCGCCCACCGTCATAGTCCAGCACCGGACGAAAGGTGGTCATGGTGTTGGCCCCCACGCTGGCTCCCAGCTGCAGCGTGAACTCGGTGGGGAACTGCACGGTGCGCACGTCCACCACGCCGCCAGCCCAAGACGAGGTCATCTCCGGGAGGAACGTCTTCAGCACGGCGAGGTTCTCGATGATGCTGGTGGGGAAGAGGTCGAGGTCCACGCCCGGGATGTCCGGGTCGGTACTCGGCACGGGCGTGCCGTTGATGAGCACTTGCACGTACTGGCCCTGCAGGCCCCGGATGATGGGCTGGTCGTTCTCGATCAACACACCCGCTACCTGGCGCGCGCCATCCGACGCGTTGCTGGCGCCGCTGCGGCTCATGCCCTCCGAGGTGTTGATGTCCTGGGCCACGGCGGCCGCCTGCTGGATGGCCTGACCCGCCGACTCACCCGACATGTCCGCGCGGTAGGTCACCTCGACGGCATCCACGGCCACGTCGCTCTCCTCGTTGATCGGGTCCAGCATCAAACGCAGCGGCGTGATCCGCCCCTGAGCCACGCGCACCACGATGCGAGCCCCGTGATACAGGTCGTAGTAGCTGCGCACCGTGTAGCGCCCCGGCCGCACGTACAGATGAAAGCGCCCCTCGGCGTCGCTGAGCGTGGTCTCGGGCGGGCCATCCGCGCGCTGCACGATCACCGGCGCATCCGCGAGCGGCAGCTGCGTGGCCGAGTCCATGATCTGACCACCGATGCCCGTGGTCGTGTCGATCTCACGCGTCACGACCGGCGCGATCACCGGCTCGGGCTGAGGCGCGGGTTCCGGCTCGGGCTCGGGGGTGGGCTCCGGAGCCGCTTCGGGTTCGGTCCCCGCGTCGGGTGCCGGCTCACTCTCCGTCTCGACGCCGGCGTCGGGCGCCGGCGCGGTCTGCGCCTCCGCATGCGCCAGGCCGCCCGCCAGGATCAGCAACGCGAGCAGTGTTTGGACGGACGTAGCCCTCGCGCACGTTCGTACGTTGGCATTCACAGGGAACCTCATGGTGTTCTGCGGGGGGCGCGCATGCAGCGGCGAGCCCTGCCCGGGGGGAGAGAACGGGGGCTTAGTTCAAGCGCTCCGTCATGACTGCGATGTGTGCGGCGCCGCCGCCGCGCGCGAGGTCCATCACGTCCATCGCGCGCTCGAAGCTGACGTTGTCCGCCGCGTCGAAGTAGACCTTGCGCTCGTTGCGCGCGACCAACATGCCGCGCAGGCGCTGGGGGAAGACGTTGTCGGGGTACACGTCCTGGTTGATCTGGATGTGACCCTGCGCGTTCACGGTGACCACGATGGGCTGGAGCGCATTGGGGTCCGGCGGTACGACCTCGGCGTTCTCGTCGGCCTTGGGTGGCACGTGAATCCAGAACTTGGCGTGCATCATGGGCATGACCACCATGAAGATGATCAGCAGCACGAGCACCACGTCCACCAGCGGCGTGACGTTCATCTCGGGCGTGCCAACGCCCTTCTTCTTCTTCTTGCCGTGACCTGTATCGAGATCCATGCCCATGACGAAGGTCCCTCCTAGTGTTCCTGGCTAGCCACGAGCGTGCCGCTGGGCGCGCTGCCGGTGCTGGCCTGGGCGCCCTCACCCTGCCGCGCGTTCACGCGCAGGGACACGCCGGGGAAGCCGATCTCGCGGCAGAGGTGCATCATCTCGCGCACCCGCACGTACTGCACGGCGCTGTCCACGCGCAGCACCACCTTGCGGCGCGGCTGCGAGGTGTGCTGCTGGCGCAGGAAGGCCTCGAACTCGTCGTTGCGGATGGCCGTGGTGTCGAAGTAGAAGTGGCCGTCGCGCGTGATGGAGACGAGGAACGGCTCCATCTCGGAGTCGTCGTCCGCGTCCTTGTTCTCGACGCTGGGCACATCGATGCTGAGACCCTCTTCCATCGCCGGCAGCACCACCATGAAGATGATGAGCAGCACGAGCACGACGTCGACGAGCGGCGTCACGTTCATGGCGGGGCGCGGCCGGTTGTTGCCTTTGCGAGAGAGTCCCATGGTGTTCCTCAGGCCATCGCCACGGCGCCGTCGTGGGCGCTGTGGGCGGGGGCCGCGTCGCTCTCGGGCACGCGCTTGTAGGAGCCGGCCTCGAGCTGGTCGATGAGCTCGCTGCCCGCGTTGGCGAGGCCCGCCTCGTACTTGGCGATGCGGCCGTTCAGGTAGTTGAAGAGGAGCACGGTGGGGATGGCCACCGCGAGGCCGTAGCCCGTGACGATGAGCGCCTCGCCGATGGCCGCGCCGATGGTGCCGATGCCGCCGCCGCCCTCGCTCGAGATGAGCGTGAAGGCGTTCAAGATGCCGAGCACGGTGCCCAGCAGGCCGACGAACGGCGCGGTGCTGCCCGTGGAGGCCAGCACGTTCATGCCACGGTTGAGGCTGGCGGAGAGCTGCTCGCCGCGGCGCTCGAGGGCGCGGCCGGCCAGCTCGGCGGCCTTCTCACGGCTGTGACCCTCGGCGGTGCGCGCCATGAACACGGTCAGGCCGGTCTCGATGAAGTTGGCCAGGTGGCTGCCCTGGTTCTCCTTCGCGATGGCCACCACGGCCTCGTGGTCACCCGCAGCCAGCTTGCGCCCGGCGGCCTTCGCGAACGCCCGCGACTTGCGCGCGCTCATGAAGAGCAGGATGAGCCGGTCGACCACGACCGCGATGCACGAGACCGCCTGCAACGTCAGCACGACGACAACGCCGCGGACGAGGTTGTTCATGCTGCCCCAGAGGTGAACGACGTCCATGTCCATGATGTTTTTCTCTCTTGCTTGCTGGCGGCGCTCAGGTGCGCGGCGTGATGACGAAGGTGCGGATGGCGGGGTAGGGGACGGCGGTACCGTCCGGGAGCGTGGCGGGCGCGAACACCCACTGGGTGGCGCAGTCGATGACCAGGGACTCGGGCACGGCCGAGTCACCCTCCATGACGGTGGCGTTCACGACGCGGCCGTCGGCGCCGACCATGGCGCGCACGCGGATGGTCACGGTGCGGGCGCCGAGCGCGGCACCCACCTGGTCGGGGATGATGAGGCTGCGGCAGCCGCTCTGGTCGGCCAGGAAGCGCGCGCGGCGAATGGTCTCGCGCTCTTGCTCGGGCGCGCGCTCCACCACGCGGGGCAGCTCCACCACGGGCGGCCGCACGGGCGGCGTGGGCACGGCCGGCCCGCTGCCCTCGCCCATCACGGCGTCGTTCTCGATGGGGCCCACGTGGTTCACGGCGGCCAGCTCACCGTCGGCCTCTTCGGGCCGCTCGTCCGGGATGCCCGAGGGCGGGCCATCCAGCACGGGGCGCTGGCCCACGGGCTCGTTCGGCGCGCGGCGCACGGGAGGCGGCGGCGGCGGCGGGGGCGGAGCCTCCTCGGGCTCGGGGGCGGCCATGGGCAGCTCCTCGAACGTGACGTCGCGGTCCGGTCGGTTGGGCTGCATGGCACGCACGGTGGCCATGGTGGCGGCGAGCGCCGAGCCGAGCAGCAGGAAGACGAGCCCCGAAATCGCCAGCGACGCGGCGCGGCGGCCTCGGCCCTCTTCTTTGTCGGCGTCTTGGTCGAAGTCGTTGAACACGGTGAGTGTGTTTTAGGGATCGAGCGTGACGGTCAGGTGTCAGCCGCGTACCGAATGTGCGCGGGCGTGTGACCTTTCGGTGGCATCCGACCCGCGATCGAGCGCGTCGCCACGGAAGCGATATCCAAAGCCACGGACGGTCTCCAGCACGCGGCTGGCGTCACCCAGCTTCTCCCGCAGGCGCTTGATGTGGGTGTCCACGGTCCGGCGGTCGAGCGAGTCCGGGTGGTTCCAGACCTCGTCCAGGAGGCGCGCGCGCGAGAGCACCATGCCGCCGTGGCGGGCCAGGTGCGCCAGCAAGCGGAACTCCATGGCGGTGAGCTCGAGCGGCGCGCCGTCGAACGTCACCTGGTGCTGCGGGATGTCGATGATCAGGCGCCCCGCCGACACCACGTCCGGGCTCACGCTGGGGGCCTTCGAGCGACGCAGCAGGGCCCTTACACGAAGGGCGATCTCGCGCCGCGGCACGGGCTGCTGCACCAGGTCGTCGGCGCCCAGCTCGAACGCCACGATGCGGTCGATCTCGTCGATCTCGCGGCCCAGCACCAGCACCAGCGGCTCACCGCCCTGCACCCGGTCCCGCAGGCGGCGCAGGAACTCCGAGGTGCTCATGTCGGGCAGCGGCGAGGCCACCACGAAGACCACCGGCGGGTCCAGCACGAGCGCGAGCGCGTCGCGCCCCGTCTCGGCGTAGCGCATCAGGACCGGATCGGACGCGAGCTCGGGGACGAGCGCCGCGTGCAGCGCGGCGTCCGCGATGACACAACAACAGGAGGAGAACATCCATGTGACGGTGACCGCCCCGCGTGACAACTGTGTGGAGCCAGGGTTGCAAAGCGACAAACTCATGGAGGCTGGCGCGGGTCGCCGTGGCACGGGTCGCGTGGGATGGTGGACTCGAACCCCCTAGCCCCGGAGACGTGCATGCCCGAGAACCAGACCTTCACCGTGAGCCTCGAGCTCATCGAGAACTACCGCTTCGAGGTGGACTTCGGCGACTTCGGCCGCCTGCTGACGGACGAGCCCGCGCCACTGGGCGAGAGCCAGGGCCCCAACCCCGGGCGCCTGCTGGCGGCCTCGGTGGCCAACTGCCTGGCGGCCAGCCTGCTGTTCGCGGTGCGCAAGTACAAGGAAGAGCCCGGCAAGGTGCGTGCCGAGGTCACCGGTACGATGGAGCGTGTGGAGGGGCGTCAGCGCATCACCCACATGCAGGTGCGCCTCACGCTGGGCAACGCCGCCGCCAACATCCCGCACATCGAGCGGGTGCTCGCGCAGTTCGAGGACTTCTGCGTGGTCACCCAGAGCGTGCGCCGTGGCATCGAGGTGGGCGTGGAGGTGGTGGACAGCGAAGGCGCCGTCATCAAGGGGGGCTGAGCGCCGCCTTCAGGTGGAGATCCACATGAACAAGCCGCGCCCCTCCGGCTCGGCGCGGCGTGCCATGGCGGACAGCTCACTCAGCAGCCCACGCAGGTCGCTCGGGTCCCAGTCGGTGACGCCAGCTTCCGTGAGGGCGCGTGCATGCTCGGCGCAGGCCTCGTCGGACTGGCTCGCGAGCGCGGCCACCATGCCAGGCGTGAGGCGCTGCACGAACCACTCGAAGTCGTCGCTGTGGATGTCCGGTTTGCCGTCCGCCGTGGCGCGCCCCACGCCCAGCCGCTTGCCCAAGGCCTCGATGGGCAAGACGTCGAAGCCCTTGGCATCGACGCGCGTCAGCCCATCGCCCGGGCTGCCTGACTCGGCCAGCGACGAGAGCTCCGCGTCGGTGGCCAGGAAGTACTCACAGAGAGGCATGGAGAAAACGCTCTCACAGCGCTGGGGCGGCCGCAACGTCGGGTGCGGGGGCTGCCAGCGTCACCCGGTCGCGCCCGCTGCGCTTCGCGTCCAGCAGCGCGGCGTCGGCGCGGAAGACCAGCTGGTCGGCGGCCTCCTCCGGCTGCATGCACGCCACGCCCACGCTCACCGTCACCTGCACGGCACCCGCAGCGACCGGGAAGCGGTGGGCGGCGATGGCAGCCCGCACGCGCTCGGCGGCGCGCGTGGCCTCCTCGAGGCCCGTCTCCGGCAAGATGATGGAGAACTCCTCGCCGCCGTAGCGCGCCACCACGTCGGCCGTGCGCAGCGTGTCGCGCAGCCCGGTGGCGATGTCCGCCAGCACCACGTCGCCAACCTGGTGCCCGTGGCGGTCGTTGATGCTCTTGAAGTGGTCCACGTCCACCATCAGCAGCGACAGCGCGTTGCCGTGGCGCCGTGAGCGCGCTAGCTCGGCGTCGAGGCGCTCGAAGAACACGCGCCGGTTGGCCACGCCCGTGAGCGGGTCGGTGCCGATCAACACCTCGAGCTCACGCTCGCGCAGGCGCCACTGCGCCACGATCCAGCTGTGAGCTGCCAGCACCAGCGCCGCCGCGAAGATGGCGGGCCCGCCGATGGACGTGATCCAGCTGTTGACCAGCCGCCCGTCCTCGAAGGGCGGCCGCTCGAGGAACGGCGCATACGGGATGACCCCGGCGCGCTCGAGGCCGATCATGAGCACGCTGTACAGGCCCAGCATGACGAAGCCGTACACCATGGGACGCGCCGGGAAGATCAGGCTGCCGGCCACGGGCAGCACCAGCAGCAGCACGCCGAACGGGCTGGTGAACGGGCCCAGCGCATAGAAGGAGAAGGCGAAGCTGGCCAGCCACCACTGGATCTCGGCGTGCACCAGCCAGCGCACGCGGAAGCGCCCCCGCGACCGCAGGACGAGCGCACACGCGATGATGAGCACGTGCCCCACCAACTGCGCCCACTGGTAGGCGAGCATGGTGGGCAGGAAGGCGCGGCTGATGTAGCGGGCGGTCTCCGGGTTGGCGCGGATGGCGCTGAGGCGCACCACCCAGCCCACCATGAAGGGCAGCGTGAGCCCCGACACCAGCAGGCACTTGGTGGGGTCCGACAAGCGGTTCACCGTGGCCAGGCGCGCCAGCCACCCGCCGCGCTGTCCGCGCGTCACGCGCACCCCGCTGGCCGTGGGACCGGTGTCGCTCATTTCCGGCCAGTAGAGCAGGCCAACCCGGGCGTGTCACGGCGAGAGCGGCGATGGCGGCGCCGCGAAGCCGTTTAGGGGACGTCGTCGTCGTCGTCGACGTGGTCGTAGCCGTTGACGTGGTCGTACGCGTGCTCGTGGTCGTACTCGCGCACCCCCCACCAGCTATGGAGTCGTAGACATCCAGCTCTTGAGGGTGAGCCTGGCGGGCTGTCCCTCCCCGCAGGTGCTTCCGTAGACGGATGTTGGCGAGACAGCACGAGCACTATCCGCCCGAGCAGCTCTATCGACTACGGCCACGCTTGCTCGTCACCGTCCCTAGGGGCAGCCAAGGCCGAATGACGTCGAGGCCGTTCCGGGCCTTACTCCATCGCCGAGCCGCGGGCGATTGCGAAGTGTCGGGGCCCGTCGGCGGGGACAGCCTCGACCGGTTGCCTCGGCAATGTTGAGCGGAACCGAGGAGGCTGGCTGTGGAGGGTTTGGGTCGTCGAGGCCTCGAAGGCCGCGGGGATCGTCTTGCAACCACCCGCCTTGGCGGCAATGGACGCGAACTCGATGGAGCAGCGGGTCACACACCCCTCAGGCTGGTCCCCTTGGAGGAGGTGTCGAAGCATGGACCCGGTGCCCCGGCTTCGGGGCGGCGGCCTGAGCTGCTTTGGGTCGACGTTGATGTCGGCCAGGGTACCTGAGCACCGGGCCGAACTTGTGATGAGTCGTTAGACGACCACGTCAACGGCTACGACCACGTCAACGTCCGTCGCCGACAACGCCCACGTTGGGTTTGGCCAGGCTGTTCTAGAGGTCGCGGACCTGCCAGGAGACCACGAAGGGGTCGCCGGCGCCCACGGGGTGGGCCCACAGCTCGAGCGTGCCGAGCTCGGTCAGGCGCGTCTGCAGGCGCACGGCCACCAGGTCGCCGGGGCGTCTGCCTGCGGCGGGGAGGGTCAGCTCGATGGCGCCCAGCTCCACCAGCTCGGGCTCGCGCACGTGGGTGAGCACGCTGCCCACCACGTCGTCATGGCGCGTGCTGGACGCGAAGCAGCGAAAGCGCACGGGCTCGCCCACCACCAGGCCCAGCTGCTGCGGAGGGGCCTCGGGGGTCTCGCCCTCTTCGAGGCCGTGGGGCGCGATGCACAGCGCGTGCAGCTCGGGCTCCATGCCCGGCACGGCCATGGTGGCCACCTCCACGCCCACGTAGAGGCTCTGCGCGAGGCCGGCGTGAATGCGCACGCGCGACGCGCCGCCGTGCTTGGCGTGGGCGTGATAGGCCGCGCCGCGCGCCACCGCGTGGTCGAGATCCGCGCCGCCCAGCACGCGCGCGGGCTCGCCACCCTCGGCGGTGATCCACGCGTTGAGCGTCTCCATCAGGCGCCGCGCCAGCGGGCCGGCCTTGAGCACGCCGCCGTTCAGCAGCACCGCGGTGGGGTGCAGGAAGCTTGCCCCCGGGTGGCGATAGATGGGCAGCTCGGCGCCGGCGCTGGCCTGCCGCGAGAGGAACGCCGCGAGGTGCCGCGTGATGGCGGCGTCCTGCGCATAGGGCAGCCCCAGCTGCGTGAGCGCGCTGCGCGGGCGCTGGGCCGGCGCGTCGGTGCTGGCGGCACGGGGCAAGAAGCCCTCCACCAGGGTGCCGAGGGCCTCGTCGCGCGTGAGCTCGGTGCGCAACGTGCTGCCCACCAGCTTCGCGCCGCGGCTGGCCACCACCACGGGCACGGCGGCGGGCGCGCCTTCGTCGGCCAGCAGCAGCTCCTTGGCCGTGCGGCAGGCATGCATGAGCGCGCGCAGCTGGAATGCGTCCAGCGTGTGGCCGGCGGTCTCGAGCTTGGCCTTCTGCGCGTGGGCCAGCGTGAGGTCCATGTTGTCGCCGCCGAGCAGGATGTGGTCGCCCACCGCGATGCGCTCGAGGGCCAGCTCGCCGTCGTGCTCGAGCACCGCGATCAGCGAGAAGTCGGTGGTGCCGCCGCCCACGTCCACCACCAGCAGCACCTCGCCGAGGCCCAGCTCCTCGCGCCAGTCGGGGCGCCGCTCGAGCCAGCCGTAGAGCGCGGCCTGCGGCTCCTCCAGCAGCGTCACGGTCGGCAGGCCGGCCTCACGCGCGGCTTCGAGCGTCAGCTCGCGCGCCGCCGGGTCGAACGACGCGGGCACCGTGAGCGTGACGTGCTGCTGTGCGAGAGGATCGCGCGGGTGCGCGTGATCCCACGCGGCCCGCAGGTGGCCCAGGTAGCGCGCCGACGCGGCGACCGGCGACACACGCTGCACGCCCTCGGGGGCGTCCGTGGGCAAGAGCGGCGCGCGGCGGTCCACGCCCGAGTGGCCCAGCCAGCTCTTGGCGCTCTGCACCAGGCGCAGCGGCGTGCTGGCCCCCAGCTCGCGCGCGAAGGTGCCCACCAGGGCGCTGGGCGTCGGGTCCCAGGGCAGCGCCAGGCTGCCGCTCGGCAGCTCTCCGGCGAGCGGGAGATACAGGCACGACGGCAGGAGCGCGCGCCCGTCCACCTGCCCGAGGGCCACGGTCTGCGGCACGCTCAGCAGCGGCTGCGCGGTGGGCGCCGGCGGCTTCTCGAGGTCGATGTACGACAGCGCGGTGTGCGTGGTGCCGAGGTCGATGCCCACGGCGAAGCGGGCGCTCATCCGAGCTCCACCTCGGCCGGCGCCAGCACGCGGCCGTCGTGGCCGGCCACCAGCTTGGGCAGGCGCACGTCGGTGGCCCGCCAGCCGCGGTGAGCCAGCGCGCCGCGGTACGGCCCCTCGCCCACCACGTTGCCCGTCAGGCGGAGGGCGTGCGCGTCGTACCCCGCGGGCACCGTCACGCTGGTGCCTTCTTCTTCGTCACGCACGGGCTGCACGGTGAAGTGCGCGTCCAGCGCCCGCTTGCAGCCGTCGTGCACCACACGCGCCGCGGCTCCGATGTCAGCGTCGGTGAACGCGGTGACGTCCTCCATGAGGAAGTCCACGAAGCGTCCCTCGCGCTGAAAGAGCCCCAGCAGCTGGAGCGCGGCGTCGGGAGCGGCGTCGGTGAGCGACACGCGCGGCGGCGGCGGCGCCGCGGGCTCGGGGGCCGCCTTCACTGGCGCGGGCGCCGGCAGCGCGGGGCTGCGGGCGCTCACCACGGCGGCCGCGAAGCGCGCGTCGAAGAGCAGCCGAAAGGGGACCACCAGCGCGAGCCAGAAGCGCGCGAGGAACGAGGGCGTGTCGGACGAAGTCACGGCGCAGGGGTAGCACGCGGGCTGCCGGCCGGGTACGGGGTGGGTCGGGTCACGGCGTGCGCGTCGGCTGTGTGGGGTCACCCGGCATGGCGGGTGGCGGGGCGACATCGATGCGCGGGAAGCGCTCGCCCGCGATCTCGAGCACGCGCAGGGGCTGGCCCACTTCGGCGAGGCCCGTCACGCTGTCCACCACGGGCGTGCCGTCCGGCCGGCGACTGTCGGCGTGCACCAGCTCGGCGCGCGCTCCGGTGGTGCCTACGCGGCGCCAGGTGCCGCGCAGCGTGAGCGAGGGGTAGGCGTTCATCTGGAACGTATGGTCCGCGCGTAGCTCGTACTCGCGCATCCAGCCGATGGACCCGCCGCCGCCGGAGGCTCTCGGCGAACCCGGCGGGCCCGCCGTGGAGATGCTGCCGCTGATCATCCAGCGGCCCACGAACTGGGCGTCCTCCACCACCCCGGTGGGCTCGCTCAGCGTGACCGCGGGTGTGGCGGCCGTTGCGCCAGCGGTGGTGGCCTGGACCACGGTGGTGTCGATGCGGGTGTCGATGGCGGGGTCATTCGGCACGGTATCCTCCTGGGCGTCAGCTTGCGGCGCATCCTCTTGTTGGGTGCCGTGTGCGGGGTCCTCCGCGCTCGCGGTCGTCGACTCGGACTGCGACTCGGTCGACACCGGCCGCGGCGCGGGGCCGCACGAGCAGGCAGGGAAGAGCGCGAGACCCAGCGGCAGCAGCCAGCGCGCACGCGGCGTGTCTGGGAGAAACCGGAGACTGGCGAGCGCTCGCAGCATGCCGTCACGGTCAGGGATGGCGCCGCGGCTGTCAACGAGCACGGGCTCACTCGGGGCGATGCGCCACCACCAGCCACTCGAGCAGCGTGCGCAGGCTGCGGCCCGTCGCGTGCACGCGCGCCCAGCTCGCGCTGTGGGGCTCTCCTTCCGCACGTCCGGGGCGGCGAACGCATGCGCGAGCGTCACGGCTTCCTCCTGTGTGATGGCGCGCAAGCAGCCTTCGTCCCGGTCCGTGACGTGCACTCCGGCCGGCGCGACGCTCGTGGCCAGCACCTCCCGCAGCGGCACGCTCACCACGTGGCGCTGGCCCGGGTGGGACTCCGCGCGCACCGTCAGCACCCCGTCGCGAACCTCCCACGTGAGCTGCTCCTGCTGGTCACGCAGCGCCTTGATGAACACGGACCGCACCAGCTCCCACACCTGCGTGAGCGATCGGGCCAGCACCGCCAGCACTGGCCCGAAGAACAGGACGGGCACCAGCATGAGCAACCACGCGGGCTGCTTCCGCTGCATGCGACGGCGCGTGAGCACCAGCGCACGGGGGTCCCGCGCCGTGAGCGCGAAGCCTGCCTCGGTCAGCTCTCGGATCGTCTGCGCCGGGAGCGGCGGCGCCTCGCGATAGCCACCGCTCACGGCGCGCGGGACGCTGGGAGTGGAGAGCACGTCCACCACCTTGGGCTGCGCCAACAGCGCCTCGTGGCGTGCCACCAGCTGCACCCGCGCGCCCACCCGCAGCGCGGCGGCCAGGGCCAGCGGCAAGAGCTCATCCAGCAACTCCGGTGCCGCGGGGTGCGCCACGTGCGTGCCGAGCACCTGCCCCTCGGCGCTCATCCACGAGAGCTGCAGGCCCGGGGGGATGTACCGCCCCGACGTCGCATCGTCCGCCAGCACCTGGTCCAACAGCTCACCCCCCATGCTGCGCAGCGTGTGCCGCCGGAAGCGCGCCAGGCTGAGCACCTGGCTCCCCCCGGGGGCCGGCGCGGCTAGGAACCGCTGCGCCTGCTCCTGCTCCGCGCGCTCCTCTTTGGTCACGGCAGCAACGACTTCAGCGTGCAGCGCGTGTAGACCTTGAAGGTGGTCCGGATGCCGTGGAAGTCGAGCGTGCTGGCGAAGCTGTCCAGCAGCCCAAAGGGCAGCATGCTGGGGATGGGCCCGCGGCAGTACTCCAGCATGAACGACCCCTCGGGCCCCATGCGCGAGCCGTTCGAGCGCCCGCGCGGCAAGTACGACATGTCACCGGGCTTCAACACCCGCGCGCGCAGCTCGTGCTCCTGATACGTGCTGAGCTCGCCCTGCATGACGATGTCCCACAGCTCGCAGCGGTGCCGCCCGCTGTGCCCCTCGCTGCCATGCGGCGTGCCGAAGATGAGCAGGTACTCTTTCAGCGACGCGTGCAGCAGCGTCATGGTGCCCATGATGTTGCCGGCGTTCGAGAACACCCAGATGCCGTTGTCGTCGATGGCCTTCTTGCCGTAGCGGGCCGTGAGGTCGTCGATCAGCGCGCGGACGTTCTCCTCGATGGGCAGGTGGACGTGGCGCTGCACGATGCGCTGCAGCTCGTCGGGGTCGAAGACGTGGCTCATGCGCCGGAGGGTACTGTGCCGAAACGCCGGTTGCGAGTGAGGCTTCAGCCCGGGGTGCCCCAAGTGCCTTGAAATAGGGGAGATTCCGGCACCTGCGAGGCCCGCTCGCGCGCGCCCTCGAGCACCTGGAGCAGGCCGCCCAGGATGGCCGCGGGCTGCGTCACCACGAAGCCCAGCACGCCCACCAGGAGGGCGTCGCCCACCGGCACGCCCACCAGGCTGAGCATGGCCACGGCGGTGCCCTCACGCAGGCCCGCGCCCGCCACGCTGATGGGCAGCAGCATGGCCAGCACGATGGCGTGGCCCACCACCAAGAGCTCCACGGGGGTGGCGCTCACGCCCACGGCGAGGCCCGTGCACACGAAGGTCAGCGAGCCGCACAGCTGCGTGACGGTGCCGAGGCCGCAGGCGCTCAGCAGCTGCGCGGGCTTCACGCGGTCGGCCGCCAGGGCCCCCAGCAGCTTGTCGAGCGGGGCCCGCAGGCGCGCGGGGCTGCGCTGCCCCAGCGCGCGCAGCAGGTCGGGGCGGTGCATGAGCAGCAGGCCAGCCACGGCCACCACCCCCAGCGCGAGCGACGCCAGCAGCCCCGCCACGCCGTAGAAGCGGGCCGAGCCCAGCGGCAGCAGCGCAAAGCTGGTGAGCGCCAGCGCCGTGAACGACAGGCCCTTCTCGATCAGCACGGCGCGCGCGGCGGCGGCGGTGCGGCCCGTCTCGCGCGACGCGGCCAGCACGCGGTAGCCATCGAGCCCCAGCGTGGACGGCGTGAACACCCCCACGAAGCGCCCGATCAGGTAGTGGCGCGCCAGAAACGCGGTGCCCAGCTGGACCCGCTGAGAGTCGAGCAGCACGCGCCAGCGTACCACCCCGGCCAGCACGGCGAGGCCCTGCACGGCGATGCCGGCCACGAACCAGCCCGTGTCCATGCGCCCGAGCGCCGCCAACGTGCTGCCCACGCCGTCATGCGTCGCGATCCAGGCGACCATGAAGACCAACAGGGAAACCGAGAGACCAGCCTTGAGCGTCCGCGACATTCGGCTAGGTAAGCCGATGTAGGTGCATGTAGCAAAAAAGCGGCCGACGGCGCGGTGCCTTATCGGAGCCGATCGAGCCAATAGCCAGGCCGACGTGACGCGTGGGTGATTCCAACCACCTTCGTGGTGTCACCAGACTCGGCGACCAGCACGACGAAGGGAAAGCGCCGTACGACGAACTTGCGAATCCCTGCAGCAGGAAGCGGAAGGGGTGCCCCGAGGCGAGGGTTCTCGGCCGCCAGCTCAATGGTCGTCGCGACCGCCGTCAAGAATTGGGCTCCCAAGCCAGGCCTCTCGTTCTCGTAGTAGGCGATTGATTCGCTGAGCTCTGCTAGCGCTTCTGGAAGGACTTGGAGCTTCATTCGAAGCCGAACTGTGCCTTCAATTGACGCTTCGCCGCGTCCCAGGGAATTGCGGTGGTCTCGCCGGACGACTCGCGCTCCAGGCGCCGGACTGCCTCGTTGGTCCACGCACGCTCCACATCGTCTGGCATGCGCTGGAGGCTGGTGATCAAGGCGTTCGCAAGCGTCTCGCGCTCCTCCTCGGGGAGGGCGAGGGCGTCTTCGAGGATCTTCTCAGCGGTGGCGGTCACGATCTCGAGTCTACGGGGCTCGACGCTGCTCCGCTACTCAGGTGGGCTCGCGGCGGGCGGCCGCACGCGGAGGGTCAGCACGAAGGGCTGCGCTGGCGACTCGAGGTAGCGGTAGCGCGCGTAGTGGCTGATCACGCGGCGCACGTAGTTGCGGGTCTCGTCGAAGGGGATGTGCTCCACGAACAGGTCCACGTCGACTTCGCCCGGGGTGCGCGCCAGCCACTCGGTGACCTTGGCGTGGCCGGCGTTGTAGGCGGCGATGCTGAGCGGCATCTGCTCGTCGTAGCGCTGGAAGTGCTGCTGGATCTCGTCGATGCCGAAGCGCAGGTTGATGACCGGGTCCAGCAGCATGCCGCTGCGGTAGCGCAGGCCCAGGGCGCGGGCGCGGCGCCGCGCGTTCTCCGGCATCATCTGCAGCAGGCCCACGGCGCCCGCGTGGCTGGTGACGCCCGGGTCGTACGCGCTCTCCTGGCGCATGCTGGCCCACACGTAGGCGGGCTCGATGTCGTGGCTGCCCGCGATCTGGCGCACCTCGCGGGCGTAGGGGCGCGGGTAGGCGGCCTCCCAGGCCCAGCGGTTGTCGTCGCTCGGGGCGCGGCGCAGCAGGTCTTCTTGGCGCGCGGCCAGCCGGAACGCGGCCGGCGTGGCGCCCACCATGCGGTACGCGGCCACCAGCCACTCCACGCGGCGGTTGCGGGGCGCCTCGGCGCGGATGGCGTCGGCGCGGGCGGTGACCACCTCGGCCGCGTCGTCGGTCAGGCCCAGGTTGGCGAAGAACAGCGCGTCGTCCGGCATGTTGGGCCAGGCCGGCGGCACGAAGCCCTCCGACGGGCGAGGCGCGCCTCCCACGAACGGCCCGCGCACCGGGCGGCCCATGGCGGCCAGGCGCGCCTCGGCCAGCAGCGAGTACCAGTGCAGCGGCTCCTCGGTGCGCACGCGCTCGTAACCGAGGGCCGCCCCCTCCACGTCTCCGGTGGCCTCGAGCGCACGGGCACGCCAGTAGTGTCCGCGCCCGGCCTGCATGATCCCGCCGCCGCCCTCGGCGTACCGCACGAACAGCTCCGCAGCGTCGGCCGGCCGGCCGCTCTCGAAGGCGCTCAGCCCGAGCTCGAACAACGCGGTGCGACGCAGCTCGGGCACGCGCCGCGCGTCGCGGTGGTCCACGAAGGCGCGCATCTGCGCCTCGGCCTCGGGCAGGCTGTGGCGCAGCGAGAGCCAGGCGGCCAGGTAGAGTGCGTGGCCCGCCTGGGGGGTCCCGGCGTGGGCGTCGGCCAGCGCGCGAAACGCCACCACGGCCTCGGCGTCGCGATCCGCCCGGGCCAGCGCGCGGGCCGCGTGGAACGCGTCGTCGAGGGCGTCTGGGCCACCCGCGGCCCCCGCCTCCTGCAGCACGTCGGCAGCCTCCGCGTAGTCCTGGCGCGTCTTGTAGAGCGCCATGCCGCGCACGTGCAGCATCCGGGCCCGCGCGGCCGCGTCGGTGGGCATGGGCACGCCCTCGAGCGCGCGCAGGGCCTTGTCCGGGTCGCGCTGTGCCAGCAGGCGCTCGGCGCGGGCCAGCGCTTCGTCGGGTGTGAACAGCGGCGCGTGGCCCGCCAGCTCCGTGAAGCGCTCCGTGATCTCGCCCGCGCGCCGGTGCTCCGGGCGCTCCAGCAGGGCGTGGTGCAGGGCCTCGAGCGCGCCGTCGCGGTCTTCGAGCCCGAGGGCGGCTTCCGAGCGCAACACCCACGCGGCAAAGCGGTCCACGGGGCCCGCATCCTCGGCCAGCACGGCGTCGAGGCGCGTGCGGGCATCCGCATGGTCACCGAGGCGCAGCGCACACTCGGCGCGCTGGAAGCGGGCCAGGGCGCCCCGCGTGCGGTCGTGCGTCAGCTCGTCCAGCAGGGCGAGCGCCTCTTGGCAGCGGCGAGCCCGAATGAGCAGGCGCGCACGCCGGGCCTGGGCGTCTTCGCGTGCGGCGGGTGGCAGGCCCGTCACGTCTTCGAGTGCCGCGGCGGCGTCATCCAGGCGCCCCAGACGCTCCAGCAGGCGGCCGCGCAGGTAGCGGCCCCCGCGCGGGCGCTCGCTCACGGGGAGCGCGTCCAGCATGGCCAGCGCCTCGGCGTCGCGCCTCGCGCGCACCCGGTTGGCGAGCGTGTCGTCGTCCGTGGAGGGGTCGAGCGCGGGACGCTCAGCGGCCGCCGAAGCCGCGCCCGCTGCGGCCGGGCGCTCACCCGCGGCTTCGCTGCGTGGGCCGGGGGTGCCTGCGTCTTGGGCGGCGACCCCCACGCACGCCGCCAGCAGCCCGAGGGCGGCG
Source organism: Sandaracinaceae bacterium (assembly GCA_016706685.1). Lineage (NCBI taxonomy): Bacteria > Pseudomonadati > Myxococcota > Polyangiales > Sandaracinaceae > Sandaracinaceae bacterium. Next base: position 116,912 of record JADJJE010000021.1, read on the forward strand.
AGCGAGAGGCGGGCGGGGTGGCGCGGTGACGGACGGGGCATGCGTTCAGCCTACAACGTCTCGTGCGCGCACCCATCTTCCCGTCGATTTGGCCGAAGCGACAGCTCTATGAGCCGATCGGACAAGTCAGGGACCCGGCACCCATGCAGGATACCGACCCATGCTCCCGCACACTTCACCACCCAGCTCCACGGTACTCGTCCTCTGTGTCGGGGCGCTCCTCGCGTTCGGTTGCAACAAGGCCCAGAAGGCGCCCGAACACGAGCCCGGGTTGCTCAGCGACCACGCCGCCCGCTTCGTGCCCGAGGACACGTCGCTCGACACGATCCTCCCGTCGTTCGCGCTCGACGGCTTGCGTCGAGCCACTGGGCCTGTGCCGGAGGGCTGGGGCCCGACCCCGACGTTCACGCTCGAGGACGAGACCTACTTCGCGCGGATCGCCATCGAGCCCGGCACCGACCTCTATGGGACGGGCGAGATCGCCGGCCGGCTGCTCCGGAACGGCGCCCGCACGCAGGCGTGGACCGAGATGCCGAACCCCACCACGGGCGGCCCCGGTGGTCTTGCGTACGACGATCGGCACAACCACCTCTACCAGGCCCACCCCTGGGTGCTCGCGGTCCGCGCCGACGGGTCGGCGTTCGGGGTGCTGGCCGACACCACGCGCCGCACGTGGATGGACCTCAGCGACGGCATTCGCTTCGAGGCACCCGCGCCGTTTCCGGTCGTGGTCATCCAGGGGGCGAGCCCGCAAGACGTGCTGCGCGAGCTGGCGGAGCTCACGGGGCACCTCGACATGCCCCCTCGCTGGGCCCTCGGGCACCAGCAGAGCCGCTTCTCGTACCCGGACGCAGCCGCGATGCGGGCCATCGCGAACGAGGTCCGTGAGCACGAGATCCCCACGGACGTCCTCTGGTTCGATGGGGCCTACATGGACGCGTACAAGCTCTTCACCTTCGACGACGAGGCCTTCCCCAACGCGCCCGATCTGATCGAGGAGCTGCACGACATGGGCTACAAGCTCGTGCCGATCTTCGACCCGGGCGTTCGAGTGGACGAGAGCTACCCCCTGTACCAGGAGGCTGTGGCGCAGGACCACCTGCTCCAGTTTCCAGACGGCACGATCTACGATGGCGTCGTTTGGGGGGGGCGGGAGTACGCCTTCCCCGACTACAGCTCCCGCGCCACACGGGAATGGTGGTCGCGGCACATGAGCGACTTCCTCGTCGAGAGCGGCTTCGACGGGATCTGGGAGGACATGAACGAGCCGGTCCACTATGGCGTCGTGCGCTGGGTGCTGCCGGAGACCCTGCTCACCCGCGGTGACGAGCGCTATCGCGCCGGCACGTTCACCGAGTACAACAACGTCTACGCGCTCCAGCAGCTCGACGCGTCGGAGGCGGCGTTCCGTGAAGCCTACCCGGAGCGCCGTCCGTTCATCCTCACGCGCGCCAACTACATCGGTGGGCAGCGGCACTCCGCCACGTGGACCGGAGACAACACGCACTCGTGGGACCACTTGCTCTGGTCCATCGCGATGATCCAGAACCTGGGCATCTCGGGGCAGCCGTTCTCCGGAGCGGACATCGGTGGCTTCTTCATGCCGGCCAGCAATCGGGAAACACGCAACCCCGAGCTCTTCGCCCACTGGATCGGCGTCGGTGCCTTCTACCCGTTCTGCCGCAATCACTCGGCCGGGTTGGACGATTCGTTCACCCGCACGTTCGGCGGCGGGCCGACGCAGCACCCGTGGGATTTCGGGCCCGAGATCGAGCAGGTCTACCGACAGGCCGTCGAGCGACGCTATCGCCTGCTCCCGTACCTCTATACCTTGATGCGCAACGCCGCTCTCGAGGGCGCGCTGGCCATCCGACCGGTGTTCTTCGCGGCGCCGGGGGAGGCACGCCTCCGGGCAGAAGACCGCGCCTTCCTCTTCGGCCCGGACCTCCTCATCGTTCCGCATTGGCCCGAGGGGACCATCGACAACACCGCACCGCTCGAGCTCCCGAACGGCTTCGACCGCGAGATCACGCTCGTCGGGGAGGAACCCGAGGTGGACGTCGCGCTCCCTCGCATCCGCATCCGGAACGGCGCCATCGTGCCCACGGGGGTGGTGGGACAGACGACCCGCTACGACCCTTCGTCTCCGCTCGATCTGTACATCAGCCTCGACGAAAACGGCGCTGCGACCGGTACGCTCTACGAGGACGAGGGCGAAGGGCACGGGTATCTGGAGGGCGAGTACCGCCTCATCACCCTGCGCGCCGAGACCGTCGGCGGACAGGTCATCGTCACGCTCGCGCGAGAGAGCGGTGACCTCGAGCTCCCCGCCCGTGTCGTGCGGGCGCATCTCTACCGCGACGGAGGGGTCACCACCGCGGAGGGCATGACCGACCGCGTGGAATTTGCTGCCGCTCCGTGAGCCGTTTTCCGGGCGCCCCGGTCTCTGGCACACTGCCTGCGTATGGAGTCCGTAGTACCGGTGTTCGAGCACCCGACGAGGCCGCGTCGGCATGCGTCGGTGCTGCAGTGGCGAGGGTGGCCGAGCCGGCTGCCGCAACACCGGCACGAACGCGACGCCGAGTTCGGGTTCGTCACGGTCGGCACCGGGTACTACACGACGGGTGAGCGCACCTTCCCGCTGTGCCCCGGTCGCCTCTTCTACATCCCGCCGGGCTTGCCGCATGGCTCGACGGGCGTCGACCGCCGCCTGCACTGCTGGGTCCTCTCCGTCCCCCGCACGCGCCTCGCGGCGCTGCCCGCCGAGAACACTGGGGTCGTCGGGCAGCTCTCACCGGAGCAAGCGCGCAGACTCGGTCGCATGCTGACCGACCTGGTGTCGGAGCCCGACGACGTGGCCTTCGATCTCGGCGCCGAGTATCTCGCCGCGAGCGCCCTCTCGGCGCTCGAGAGCGCCATGTTGGAGGCCACCACACCGCCGGTGCACCGCGCCGTCGAGATGGCCACCCGCCTCCTCAAGGCGGAGGGAGGGGACGGGCCACCCCTGACGCTGGACACCCTGGCGAGGCGCTGCGGGGTCAGCCGCAGCCGCCTCACCGCGCTGTTTCGCAGCGAGCAAGGGATGAGCATCGTCGAGTTTCGCAACCGGGAGCGTCTGCACCGCTGCCTGGCGCTGCACGCCGCCCAGCCCGACCTCGGGCTGACGAACGCCGCGTTCAGCGCCGGCTTTGGGAGCTACTCGCAGTTCTATCGGACGTTCTGTGATGTGGTCGGTTGCACGCCCGTCGAGTACGCGCGCCGTGCGGCAGTGCGCTCGGCGCCCGTCGGCGCCCTCGCCGCTCGTTGATGGAGGGGCGGGGCGTTCTCGGAGGCTAGGCGAAAAGATGAGCGGGGGACGCAAGGGCGCGCGGTCACGCACGACAAGGGGCCACCTCACGGAGAAACGCCATGGTCACCCCCGTTCAGCGTCAAGCCAGCCACACCACCGCGCCCGCCTCGTCCACCAGCGCTCCGGCGGCGGGCCCGCGCACGGCCACCACCGCCTCCTCCACCACGCCGCCCCCGGCGATGGACGTGCGCCGGCAGGCCGCCACCGACGTGCACACTCTGCAGGCCACGCGGGCGTCGGCCCCAGCCGCAGCCACCGACGTGGCGTACCGCAGCGCCATCAACGAAGCCGTGCGCGTGTACCTCGAGGACGGCCCGACAGGGCTGCGCCAGCACCTGGGCGACAACGGCGGCACGCTCTCGGCGCTCGGCAACGTGAGCGCCTCGCACCTCGAGCGTGACCTCGAGGCGTCGCTGGACCGCCAGGCCTCGGGTGTGCGCTCGCTCATCACCGGGACCGACGCGTCCACCATGCAGGGTGTGGTGGAGTCGGTCGCGGGCGCCCGCATCCGGCAGGGCATCGTGCAGGAAGCCGAGACCATCGTGGCGGCGCGCCTCCGCGGGCTGCACGAGATGAGCGAGTCGCTCCCGCAGCGCCTCGAGACGTTGCGTAACGCGCGACCCGGCACGCCCGAGGCCCTCGAGGCGCGCTTTCTGGGCATCCGGGGCGACTCGGGAGACCTCGCGCGCGCCCGCGCCGCCATTGCCCACAGTGCCGAGGGCTTGCAGACGTTCGCCAACCGCATGCGCGGGCAGAGCTGGCAGCCGGGAGAGTTTCCGGACGCGGCGGGGCGCGCAGCACGCCGGCTCAACCTCGAGGGGGCGGCGGACAGCTCGGGGGTCACGGCCGGGGCTCGCACCGCGGCGCCGGGAGAACACGTGCACAACGTCCTCCAGCTGGCGGAAGGGGCGAACGTGCTCCGTGAGCTGCACCACGTCGGGCACCTGGCCCGCGGGGCAGGTGGGCTGGCGGCCTCGGGTGAGGTGCTCGCGGGGAGCGCGCTGGCCGTCGGGGTCAGCGTCTCGCTCGTGGGCCTCGCCGTTGGCCTGACCATCCACCACTACACCGAGGAGGCGCACCAGGCGCACCTCGACTTTGGTCACAGCCTCGGTCTCTGAACCGGGTACTATCGCGCCATGAACGAGACCATCCTGCACGCCTTGCTCGAGGCGGGAGTTCGTCATGGCGCGAGCGACGTCCACTTCCGGCCCGGCGCGCCACCGTACTACCGCGTCAACACGCAGCTGGTCCCGCTCAAGGCCGACCCGCTGACGGCGGCCGCCACCGAGACCCTGGCGCGCCTCATCGCGGGGCCGCGCATGAAGTCCGGCGAGCACACGCAGGAGGTGGACAGCAGCTACCAGCTGCCCGGCGTGGCGCGCTTCCGCGTGAACATCTACCGCCAGCGCGAGACCTATGGCCTGGTGCTGCGCATCATCCCCACCGAGGCGCCCACGCTCGCCAAGCTGAACCTGCCGCCCGTCATCGAGACCATCGCCGACGCCGACCGCGGGCTGGTGCTGGTCACGGGCACCACCGGCTCGGGCAAGTCCACCACGCTCGCCGCCATCGTGAACCACATCAACGAGACGCGCATGGCGCACGTGCTGACCATCGAAGACCCCATCGAGTTCATGCACAGCAACAAGCGCTCCTCCATCTCGCAGCGCGAGATCGGCGTGGACACCTCCAGCTTCAACGTGGGGCTGCGCGCCGCGCTGCGTCAGGACCCGGACGTCATCCTGGTGGGCGAGATGCGCGACGCCGAGTCCATCGACATCGCGCTCAAGGCCGCCGAGACGGGCCACCTCGTGTTCTCCACGGTGCACACCACCGACGCCACCAAGACCATTGGCCGCATCCTGGGCGTGTTCCCGGCCGAGGAGCAGGAGCAGGTGCGTCAGCGCCTCGCCCAGAACCTGCACTCCACCATCTCGCAGCGCCTGCTCCCGCGCCGCGACGGCAGCGGCATGGTGGTGGCCCAAGAGATCATGCTCTGCACCGGCTCCATCCGGGAGGCCATCTCGAAGCCGGGCAGCATGTCCATCAAGGACCTCATCGAGAAGAGCCGCATCCAGTACAAGATGCAGTCCTTCGACCAGCACCTGGTGGACCTCATGAAGTCCGGGCTCATCACCAAAGAGGTGGCGCTCAGCGCGGCCACCAGCCCCTCGGACTTCGAGCGCAACCTGTCCTACACCTGATCAGCCGGGCGGCACCGTCACCGGCGAGAACACCAGGCTGTCGCTGCGCATCCGGCTCAGGCCCTCGCGCAGGGTGGGCGTCAGCTCGCCGCCGTCGGCCAGCCACGCGCGCTCCAGCATGCCCGCCGCCTCGAACGGGGTGGCCACCACGTGCACCGGAATGACCGGGCGCGAGATCCAGTTGATGGCCGTGAGCGCGGCGCGCAGGGCGGCCTTGTCCAGCACCACCACGGAGCACACCGAGTGCTTGTGGCCCAGGCTCTCGAGCTCGTCGGTGTAGAGCGCCACCTGCTTGCGATAGAGCGCGTCCACCCGTGTGGCGCGGCGGGCGTCGAAATACCACAGCACGCGCTGCTGCCGGGCGAAGCCGCCACGCATGACCACGCGCGCCTGGTCGGCGTGCTCCACCCGCATGTGACCGAACGTGGCCTGGGCCACGATAGGGAACCACGAGAGATCGGCGTAGTGGCCGTCCGGTCGCTCGGAGCTCATGCCGCCCTGACTCACGCCCGTGGGGTGCCCTTCGCTGGGGTGTACTCGCTCGGGCCGGTGGGCAGCGTGCCCAGTGCCTCGCGCACCGCGAAGGTGGCGCCCGACGCGTACTCGAAGCCGCGTGGCACGTGCACCAAGCGCACGTCCAGCGTCTCGCACAGGTCGCGCAGCGCGTTGTCGGCGGGCTTCGACCCCAACAGCATGGCCACGCGCGCGGTGGCCAAGAGCGCCCCGTAGAGCGGGCGAAAGGTGGGGTCGTGCGGCAGCACGAAGAGCTCGAGGTCCGTGCCGCCGAAGCGGATGCTGCCGAGGCCACCCAGCAGCGCGTCGCCCGCGGGCTCGGTGCCATCGGCCGCCGCCACGAACTCGCGCACCGACTGCAGCGCGCGGCTAAAGCGCAGCACGTCCTCGCTGTTGCGGGCGATGACGCCGAGGCGCACGGCCCCCTCACCACCCGCGCGGCGCAAGCGGATGGCGGCGGCCCGCATGGCGGCCACTTCGTGCTCGGCGCAGAACGCCACCTGCCCCTGCGACGCGTCGATCTCGATGGCGTCGGCCAGCTGGAGCGCGCGGATGGCGCGCAGCGTCTCGAGGTCGTGACCCGGAACCAGGTCCAGCAGCTCTTCGATGCTGCGCGGCTCGTCGAGGTGCGCGCGGATGGCGGCCACCACCGGGTCGTCCGGACCGCCGGCGTTGCGCTCGTAGACCAGCGCAGTGAGCGGCGGCAGCTCGGAGCGCACGCGCACGGACTCGTCCACGCGCCGCACGGCCTCCATGAGCAGGTAGTCCACCGCGAGCGAGATGCGCTGCGTGGGGCTGCGCGCCTCGGGCTGGAACAGGAAGCGCCCCTCGCGCAAGGCCAGCACGCGGTACACGGCCTTCTCGCCGATGGCCTGCCCGAACACGGCGTCGGTGATGCGCCCCTCGGCCAGCCAGATGGCGCCCACGCCGCTGGGCGTGTGGACCTCCAGCTTGCCCGTGCGCCGGTTCTGCGAGAACACCTGCAAGAGGTCGAAGAGCGCCACCTGCGAGAGGTCGCCCTTCAGGTCATCGGCCCCACGGGGCGCGCGCCGCCGCTGGATGACCTCGTGCACGCGCCGCGCGATCTCCTCGGCGTTGAACGGCTTCACGATGGGCTCGGCCAGCGCGTCGATGGCGCTCAGCCGCGCTGGGTCGCCCTCGCCCATGATGAACACGTGCGCGTCGCTGGTGCGCGGGTTGTCGCGCAGCACCTCGAGGAACGTGCGCACGTCCAGCACGGGCAGGTCACGGTCCACCAGCACCACTTCGGCGCTGGTCTCCACGGCGTGCTGCAGGCCCGAGCGCCCGTCGGTGGCCAGCGCCACGTGGTGATTGCGCGCACGCAGCGCCGTGGCCAGCGCCACCAGCGTGTCGTAGTTGCCGTCCACCACCAGGATGCGGCCCTTCATACGCGCACCTCCGGCTGCAGGTGATAGGCGGTCTGGAGCGCGGTGATGAGCCCGTCCACCAGGTCGAGGTCGGCGGCGTGGTAGGCCAGCAGGGTGTCGTCGGTCAGGCGCCGCGCCACCAGCATGTAGCCACCGATCTCGCTGAGGGCCAGCAGCACCACACCCTCGCGCAGGCGCTCGTCGTCCACCGGCAGGCGCAGCTCGTGGCCCGGTCCGTCGGCGTCGCCACCCAGCACCCACGCGCGCACCGACGAGTGCTCGGCGTCCACGGCGTCGGCCAGCGCGGCCACCATGCCCTGGTCACCGGCGGCGTAGAGCGTGCCCACCGCGCGGTGCCGCGTGGCGTCGCCAATGAGCGTGCGGGCGATGCGCGGCAAGAGCGCACGCGGCATGACGGCGTGCTGCGCCAGACCCAGCGCGTCGTGGTTGCGCTCGAGGTCTTCGTGCAGCGCCACGCTTCCGTCGGGCCGCTGCGTCACGTCGGCTTGGTCGCCCAGCAGCAAGTCGATGGCGCTCCAGAACGGCATGCGCGCGAGGCCCAGGCGGCGGAACACGCCCGCGCGGGACTGCTCGGCGCGCCTTCGCCCTACGCGCAGCAGGCGCCCGAGATCGCTGCCGTCGGTGGGGAAGACCGCGATGCCCACCACCGGGTCCACGCCGTCGGGGGCGTGGAAGCGCGACAGCTCGGCCAGCTCGTTGAAGCGGGCCTCGATGCGGCGCTTGGCCGCCAGCGCGCCCAGCAGGCCCGTCTCGGGCAGCAGGATGTAGTACTCGTCGTCCTCCACGCGGGCGAGGATGTCCGAGTCGCGCACCGTCTCGAGCAGCGCGTCGCTCAGCAGGCGGCGGAAGTCCAGCAGCGTCTCCGGGTCCAGCCGCGGGCGCGCCTGCTCCACGCCGTCCAGATTCACGATGAGCAGCGAGAAGCGCCGCTGGTGACGCGCGGCGCGGTCGATCTCGCGGCCGGCCACGTCGCCGAAGTACGCAAACGTGTAAGCGCTGGTCTCCGGGTCCTTGATGCCCGAGCGGGCCATGGCGTCTACGCGGCGCGCGGCGGTCATGGCCGCCGTGCCGAGCCCAGCCACCACCTCGAGGCCGGCCAGCGCCGCGGTGCTCACGTGCTCTGTCTCCAGCATGAGGACGGCGTCCAGCTCGGAGCTGCCCATCAGGGCCACGCGCACCACGTCCCGGGTAGTCTCGCCGCGCCGCTCGCGCTCCACCACCACCGAGCGTGTGGGGTCCAGCTCCAGCAGCTCGTCCTGTGTGAGCACCGCCGGAAAGCGCGTGCGCTCGCCGTGCGTGGCCACCCGCGCATAGTCCGTGGCACCCAGGTAGGCGGGCGCAAAGAGGGCCCCGCGCTGGCACCGCACTCTTCCACGCAAGCATCCAGCACGCGCGCGCCCACCACGCCCGGGTCGGTCTCCGCCACGAAGGCGGCGCAGCGGGCATAGGTGGCGGTGCGCTTCAGACTCAGCTCGCCCTCCGCGGCCAAGCGGCGGCGCTCCTGCACCAGGATGCGGCGCTCGCGGCAGCGGTCGGCGGCCACCAAGAGCGCGTCGCCCGTGAGCGGCAGCATGACGCTCTGCAGCACGCCCAGCGCCAGCGCGTGGGCCGTGTCGGCCAGCTCGCTCGGGGCGGTCATGACCACCACGTCCACATCGGGGTGCAGCGCGCGAATGTGGTGCACCAGCGCCAGGCCATCTCCGCGCGGCAGCGACAGCGACACCAGCGCCAGCTGGTGGTCGGCCTTCGTGAGCTGCGCCAGCGCGTCGGGCACGTCGGTGGCCACCGTGACCTCGTCGCCGTGGTCGCGCAGCACGCGCTCGACGAAGTTGGCTGCGGCGGGGTCGGCTGCGACGACGAGCGTCCGCAGGCGCGGGGGCGTCATCAAGCGGAGGCTCCCAGGAGGCGCGGGCTCGGCAGCCCCTCGAACACGAAGCGCGCCGGGCCGCGCATGCGCACGCGCTCGCCCGGTTCGCCCACGGTGATCTCGAGCGGGCCGCCCGGCAGGTCGAAGCGCAGCGGCGTGTGGCGTGGCGCACGCCCGGTGACCACGGCGGCCACACCCGCCGCGCAGGCGCCCGTGCCGCAGGCCAGCGTCCAGCCCGCGCCGCGCTCGTAGACGTCTAGCGTGAAGCGGGTTGCGACGCCGGGCTTCGTCCACGCCCACCGCGCTGGCGAAGCCCACGTTGACCCCCCGCGGAAACAGCGGGAGCGCCTGTACGGCGGGGCCCAGCGTGACCTGGCGGATGCGCACGGGCTCCGGCAGCACGTCGAACGTGACCGCGTGCGGGTTGCCCATGGAGACGCCTGTGAGGCGCAGCG
>JADJJE010000022.1 GCA_016706685.1 Sandaracinaceae bacterium
TGCGCTCAAGAGGGGACTTACAGCAAGCGCCACGCCGAGCCTCCCTTGCTATTCCGCGCCCTATGCCAAGCGAGGCACAGCCCGAGCGCCGCCCAGAACCCGACACGGATGCCGTGACGGGGCCGCGCTCGCACGCCCTGCGCGCAGAGTACCTCGGGGAGACCTACCTCACCACCGGGCAGGTCGCCGAGCTGCTCGGCTACCGCACCCGCGCGGGCGTGCACATGGCCGTCCGCCGAGGCGAGCTCCAGGCCGTTGGCAGGCGGGGACGCACCCTCGTGTTTCGCAAGTCCGATGCGATAGCTATGCTGCGGGTGAGACCGAGCGTGGGCGTCGTGACGGGAGAACTCCATCATGACGAATCACCAAGAGCGCCGGGTCGAGCCCGGCATTTGCCAACTGAACAAGAACACATTCCGTCTCCGGGTCCGGATCACAGACTCGACGACGGGGAAGCGCTACGCGAAGTGCCAGGAGTTCGAGGGGAGCCTGCGCTCCGCTCGAAGCGAGCGAGAGGCGCTGCGCGTACAGCTCCAGCAGGGGATGGCGGAGGACCGCACGAAGGTCGAACGCCTGACGGTGGGGACCTGCGCGCACTCGTGGCTGAGCACTTCGCTCGCACGCGGTGACCTCGCCAGGTCCACGGCGCAGAAGTACGCCACCGCCTTGGACCTGCACATCGTGCCGGGCCTCGGCGACCTCTACCTCGACGCCCTTCGTCCAAAGGACATCGAGCAGTGGATGCTGCGCGAGGTGAAGCGCCACAAGCCCAACACCGTGAACTCGTGGAGGACGCAGCTCATCTGCATCCTCAGCTACGCCGAGCGTGACGGCCTCATCGCGCGGAACATCGCGAAGGACGTGAAGCCGCTCAAGCTGCGCGCCGACGCGGACGAGGACAACGCGCTCAGCGTCGCTGAGCTGCGCCAGTACCTCATCGCGTGGGAGCAGACCTACCCGGACCGCTACCCCCTGATCCTGACGCTAGCCCTCACGGGCATGCGCTGGGGTGAGGCCACCGCGCTGCGCTGGGACGACGTGTCGGCGGCCGAGGCAGGCGGCGCCCTCACCGTGCGCCGCTCTCACGTGCGCGGCGAGCTGAAGGAGACGAAGACGAACCGCACGCGGCGCGTCCCGTTTCCGGCTCACCTGGCTCGGGTGCTGCGAGAGCATCGCCTACAGCTGGTGGCCACCCAGGCCCCCGGGCTGAGCGCCGGCTGGGTCTTCCCGTCTTCGAACGGGAAGGTCCGCTCGAACGGCTCGGAGAGCGGTCGCCACCGAGCGGTGCTCCGGAAGATCGGCGTCACTCGCAAGGTGACCATCCACGGTCTTCGTCACACGGCCACCGACCTGCTCCGGCTGGCCCCGGTGGACCCCGTCGTCGCGGCGAGCATCATCGGTCACCAGACCGACAGGATGCGCGAGCACTACAGCATGGTGGGCGCCGTCGAGGCCCGAGCCAGCGGTGACGCCATCGCGGGCCTCATCGGCCTCGCTGTGCCCGTAGCGCCGTAGTCCGTCAAAAGGGTCGAGCAAAGGGTCGACCTCCAAAAGCCCCAAACGAAAACGGCCGGCTAGCGCAAACTAACCGACCGGAATCACAAGCAAATCTGGGAGCGGGAAATGGGATTCGAACCCACGACTTCAACCTTGGCAAGGTTGCACTCTACCACTGAGTTATTCCCGCGAGGGCCGCTTATCTACGGTGCCGACGGGGGGCCGTCAAGGATTTTTTCAGCCCCCGCCGGCCCCTCGCGAACACAGTCCCGCAGGGTGACCCAACCCAGCCCCAGCAACCCCAGCGTCCCGGTCACCACCACCCCCGCCACAGGCCGCACCTCGGCCCCAAACATGAACGCGAACGTCGCGATCACCCCCGGCACCTGCAGCACGCTGCTCGCCCCGAGGAACGCCACCAGCCGCACCCCCGCCCGCAAGTCAGGCCGCCGCCCGGGCAGCATCCGCAACCGCCGCCGCGCCAGCCACCGCATCAGCGCCCAGGTGGGCCACACCAGCGCCAGTGTCACCACCACCAGCCCACGCGCCACCACCGTCAACTCCGGCCGCAGCATCCCGCGCAGCTCCTCGAACTCCGGCGGGAACAGCACCGCCCGCAGCCCCGTCTCCACGCCCCACGCCACAGGCACGGCGGTGACCACCAAGGCCACCAACACCCCCCGGCTGCGCGCACTCAACACCACCGCGCGTCAGATGCTCAGCGAGCCCTTGCGGAAGTCGGTGGCGCCGATCCACGCGTTGATGCACACGGGGCGCCCGTTCCTGGCGTGCTCCTTGGCCTCGGCCAGCACGCGCGGCACGTCGGCCGGGTCCTTCACCAGCAGGCCCACGCCGCCGTAGCCTTCGGCCACCTTGTGGTAGTCGGTGCGACGCAGCACGGTGCCGCAGTCGCTGCCCAGGAGGTGGCTCTGGTCGCGCGCGATCTGCGCCCAGCTGCCGTCGGTGCCAATCACGGCGATCACGGGCAGGCCGTGGCGCACGTAGGTGTCGAACTCGGCCAGGCTGTAGGCGCTGCTGCCGTCGCCCCAGAAGAGCCAGGTCTCCGCCGAGGGCCGCGCCAGCGCCGCGCCGGCTGCATAGCCGCCGCCCACGCCCAGCGTGCCGAACACGCCCGGGTCCAGCCAGCACAGCGGGTTGCGCGGGCGCACGATGTAGCTGGCCGTGGCCACGAAGTCGCCGCCGTCCACCACGATGACCGCGTCGTCGGACATCACGTCCTCGATGGCGCGGCACAGCATGAGCGGGTTGATGTACTCGGTCTTCACCGCGGCCTGCTGCTCGATCTCGGTGTCGCGCTTCTGCTCGCTCTTGCGCAGCGTGGCGAACCACGGCTCCCAGGCCAGCTTCGAAGGCCGCGCCACGCGCGCCAGCTCCTGCAGGGTGCGCCCGGCGTCGGCCAGCACGGCCAGCGTGGGCCGCCGGTTCTTGGTGAGCTCCACCGGGTTGCGGTTCACGGTCACCACCTGCGCCTTGCTGTTGATGCCCAGGCCGTATCCCATGCGGAAGTCGAACGGGAAGCCGCACACCAGCACGAAGTCGGCCTCCTTCAGGGCCTTTCCGCGCGCGTGCCGGAACTGGATGTCGCTGCCGCTGCGGCCCAGGAGCCCGCGCGCACAGCCGCCCAGGAACACGGGCACGCCCAGCGTGCGCAGCGCGTCGGCCACCTGGTGGGCCTCCATGCTCTCCACCACGCTCTGGCTGCCCATCACCACCACGGGCTTGCGCGCGTTCTCCAGCATGGCCGCAATCTGCTTCACCTCGTTGCGCGCGGGGCTGGGCACGGGCGGCCGCTTGGGGGTCTTGGCCACCACCTTGTCGGCCCCCTGAAAGGTGCGGAACAAGTGCGCCATGGCCACCGCGTGCAGCGCCTTCATGGGCAGCGAGTCGCTCTTGCCGCCGCCGGTCATGTCGCCGTACATGCCGCGCACCAGCTCCTGCGAGTAGAGTAAGTCCACCGGGCACTCGATGAACACGGGCCCGGGCACGCCGTCGAGCGCCACCTCGAAGCCCTCCTCGAGGGCAGGCACCAGGTCCTTCACGCGCTTCACCTGGCGCGTCATCTTCACCATGGACTGGATGGGCGAGATCTGGTCGATGTCCTGCAGCGCCCCACGCCCGCGCAGCGCGGTGGCCGTGGCCCCGCCCAGCAAGATGAGCGGCGACTGCGCCATGTACGCGTTCTGGATGGCGGTGAGCGTGTTGGTCACGCCCGGGCCCGCGGTCACGGCGGCCACCCCGGGCACGCCCGTCATGCGCGCCATGGCGTCGGCGGCGAACACCGCGTTCTTTTCGTCGCGCATGTCCACCACGCGAATGCCCGCGCGCTGGCTCTCCACCAAGATGGGCGAGATGTGCCCGCCGCACAGCGTGAACACGAACTCCACGCCCTGCTTGCGCAGCACATCCGCAATGAGCTTGCCGCCGTTGGTGCCCTTCATGACTTGTCTCCTAGTACGTGCCCTGGGAGCACGAAGCAGGTGAAGGTGCCCTCGAACACGGGCTCGTCCGCGCGCGTGCACGTCACCTTCACGATGTGTTTCTTGCCGGCCGTGGACTCGCGCACCGCGCTGGCCACCACCACGTCACCCACCACCACGGGCTTCAAGAAGCGCGCTTCCGAAGATCCCAGCACCACGAACGGGTCGTTCACGGCCAGCATGGCCGCGTAGTCCGCCAGGCCAAACACGAAGCCGCCGTGCACCAGCCCGCGCGCGTCGGCCGCCATGCCCGCGTGCGTGGTGAGCGTGGCCTGCGCCTGCCCCTCGCTCAGCGAGAGCGGCCGCCCCACCCACGTGGCGTCGATGGCGAGGTGTGTGTTGGTGTCCACCATGCGGCGCATCCTGCCCGATCCGTCGTGGGCGCGCGAGCCCAGTTCCGGGGGCGGCGCTCGATTGGCACCCATGGCTTGAGCCTGATCACTCGACACAAGTCTTGGCAGGCTCTTGTCAGCATGAATCGGTCCTGTTTCAAGGGGAATTGGCACCCCGGCTTGAAAGGTTTCAACCCGGGGTGCCCATAGTGCCTTGCAGCAAGCCGATTCGGCCCCCTAGCAAGATGTGTTGAATCCTCAGACTCGAGCCATCGGTGCCCACAACACCTTGCAGCAAGGCGACTCGGCCGCCTGCGAGATGAGTGGAATCCCCAGCCTCCACCCCACCGCTTCAACGCGGCGGCAGCGCCTCGCCCACCACGTTGATCGTCCCGCGCGCGCACAGCTCGCTGTCCGGACCACGGAACAGCTCGCAATCGAACTGAGCCAGCGCCCCAGCCCCCCAGCTCTCGGTGGCCACCACGCGCAGCACGTCGCCCACGCGCATGCTGGGCACGAGGAAGTCCACGCCGCGCGTGCCCAAGAGCGCGCCCGCCACGGGGTTCGGGTCCGTGCCGCTGGTGCGGTGGCTCATGAGCACCGCCGCGCTCTGCGCAAACAGCTCGATGGCCGCAATGGGCGACACCAGCCCATCCACGGCCAGGATGTGGTCCGCGCGCAGCGTCATGGTGGTCTCGACGGAGCTGGCGGTGACCGAGATCACGTCGTCGATGAAGCACATGGGCCCGCGGTGCGGGATGCGCGCCAGCAGGTGGGTGAGCTCCCCCATCGCGCTCAGCTGTTGCTGCCGCCGCCGCCGGGCAGCGTCACGTCGGGCTCGGCCTCGCCGCGCGCCGCTGCCGCGATCTCGTTCTCCACGAACGTGATCAGCTCGTCCACGGTGCGAATCTGCTTGGCCGTCTCGGGGTCCGGCCGGCGCCCGGTCATGTCGCGCAGCTGCACGAAGATGTCCACGGCGTCGATGCTGTCGAGGTCGAGGTCCTCGTACAGCGTGGACTCGGGCTTGATCTGGGCCTTCTCGAGCTCGAAGGTGTCGGAGAGGATCTCCACGATCTCCGAGAAAATTTCGTCACGCGTCATCGTTCGGCTCATGAGGGGGACAGACTTGTCAGAGAGAGGCGACGATGGCAAGGGGGCGGCGGTTCAGGGGAGGGCGCTGGCGGCCGGCGTGGCGCGGATCACGAACCCGACCGAGAGCCCGGTGTAGCGGCACACACCGCCGGAAGCGAACCGGATGTCCGTCAGGTTCTCGAAGATCTGGCCGGACTCATCCAGGAGCTCGCCCGATGCCCCGAGCCGTTGCAGCGCCTCGGCCAGCGCAACGAAGCCCGCCTCGTCCATCCACCCGCCCACCAGGATCTCGATCAGGTCGGCTCGTGCCGTCCGCACGCCCAGGCGAACCTCATGGATCGCGATCGGCAGCGCGACGACATCACCCGCCACGTCCAGCGCTGGAATCTCGAGGGTGGCGTCCCCACGCCCACGTCCGTTCAGCAGCACGCCGCCCTCGGCGTCCAGCGGGCCCCACGCAACTCCCACACCTTCTTGGCCGACCCACGTCGCGCCGGTGTCGTTGCTGTGGGCCAGCAAGCGGAGTGGTGCGCAGTCTGGGCCTGCGCTGCAAGCGAGGGCTTCGTGGGCGAGCGCTTCGAGGTCCAGGCTGGGGTACCGAGTTGTGGACAGCGCCGCATACGCGTCCACCATCTCGGCGAAGGCATTGTCGATGCCGAACGTCTCATCCCCGCACGGGTCGTATCGGTCCTCGAGCTCGTATCCCGGCAGGTCTCCACCATCTCCGCGGAAGTCGATGTCGCTCACGCGCAAGCTCCACGCTTGCACGGGCGTCAGCATCACGCCGACGCTGGGCACCCCCGCGTCGGGCTGGGGCTGGGCGTCGGGGGGGCTCGCCTCGCAGGCGCCCAAGATGAGCGCAGTCGCAGTCCAAACCGTGGTCCCCAGCCTCACGTGCATGAACACAGCTTCGTGGATGGCGAGCGCGATGGCAACACTCGGCGGGCTCCGCTACCCTGCAGCGATGCAGGGACGCACGCCACGCCGTTGGCCAGGAGCAGCGATGATCGGAGCCGCGCTGGCCGTCGCGGCATCGCTCTCTGTCCAGACGGCGGCCGCCTGCTCTCCCCCGCTGCCGTCCTACTCGGCGCGCCCAGCGAGCGGCGCGGTGCTGCCAGCTGGTCCGGTTCAGCTCGTGCTCATGATTTCGGGCTACGGGGCATCCAGCCTCGAAGGCGTCTTCGCGGTCACCGACGGGGCGGGCGCGCCGGTTCCGTTCAGCTTCGCGCTCGTGCGAAACGGCGCGGTGATCAGCTTCGACGCCACCGCCCTCACCGACGTCATCGTGTTCGCGTCGCGCGGCTCCAACATCCTGCCGCTCTCCCAGGTCGCTTCCTACACGGTGGAGGATCAGGCACCGAGCAGCGCGCCGAGCGCACCCGAGGTCGTCGCCGAGGCTTCCTTCTGCGACGTCTGCTGGGGTGGTTCCACCGCCTGCTGCTCGCGGGAGAGCGTCCTCAGCACGCCCGTCACCATCTCGGGAGACGGTATCGCGGCCGCGTGGGTCGACGCCAACGGGCTCCTCGCGGGCGTGTTGCCCTACGGCACGGCGCACACGGGCTCCGCTCGCCAGTGGGGCATCTGGTACGTCCCGCCCGGTGAGGCGCTGGTCTCGCTCGATGTGCATGGGCGCCAGTCACCCACCACCGCGTGGTCCGCGCCCGCCGCGGTGGCATGTGGCGACGACGCCCTCGATGAGGGCGAGGAGCACGCGGGGGGCTCCTGCCGAGCGACCGTGGGCAGCGGCACACCAAGCCCCTTGGCGGGGGCCTTCATGGTCGCCCTCGTGTGGCGCGTCCGCCGTCGCCGCACCCTCCCCTGACCACGCCTGCTCAGTGCTTCGCGTGCCCCGCCCGCAGCGCCGCATACTCGCCCGCCGTCAGCATCTGCCGCTCGTTCAGGTCGCGCTCGGCCGTCGGCATCCACGCCCCCGCCTTCGCAGCCGGCCCAGCGCTCAGGGTCAACAGCTCGGCGCCGAAGCCGCTGCCATACGAGAACGCGCCGATGCGCGTGCCCTTGGGCAGCCCGGCGAGCGTGCTGGCCACCGAGACCCACAGGCTGGCCGTGTAGCAGTTCCCCACGCGGGCGTTCACGCGCATGGTGGGCGCCACCTTGTCTTCGAAGAACGCAGACGTCTCGCCCTCGCCCAAGCCCAAGCGCTCGCCCACGGCGGCCACGGCCTTCTTCACCATCTTGGGGAAGGGCACGTGGAAGCACACCGCGTGCAGCGCGTTCAGGATGGCGCGTGGGCTCTCGCCGGCGGCCCCGCCCTCGCTCTGTTGGAAGGCCACGTAGTCCGCGAAGCAGCTCTCGGCGGCGGTCTTGTAGCAGTCGAGCGAGAGCTGGCCCTCCACGCTCGGGAAGGCCTGGCCCACGGGGCGCCAGAAGTCGAAGGCGGGCTGGCTGTACGGGAAGCTGTGCAGCTCCACCTCGGCGATGTCCGGCGTGCCCACGATCATGGCCACGGCGCCGGCGCCCTGCGTGGGCTCGCCGCCGTCTTCCGGCGCGTAGAGCGCCACGTCGGCCGCGATGACCAACGCCGACTTGCCGCGCGCGGCTCCGGAACGCCGCCACTCCACGGCCTGGCGCAGCGCGAGCGTGCCGCCGTAGCAGGCGTGCTTCACTTCGTAGGAGCGCACGGCGCCCGTGAGGCCCAGCTCTTCGGCCACCCAAGCAGACAGCGGGCGGCTCATGTCCTTGGCCGTCTCGGTGCCCACCACGATCATGCCGATGTCGCTCAGCGAGCCCTGCCAGCTGTCGAGCGCGCGGCGCGCGGCGGTGACCGCCAGCGTCACCACGTCGGTGCCCGCGGGGCACAGCGCCATCTCGTGGCAGCCCAGGCCGGACAGGTACTTGTTGGGGTCCACGCCGCGCAGCGCGCCCAGCTCGGCGAGGGGCAAGGCGGCGGAGGGGAAGTGGACGCCCAGGGCGGAGATTCCAACGGATGACGTGCTCATAGCCCTCGATCTAGCATCGCCGCGCACGGCGTGTTCGTAATTCTCTTGTAATCACAATAGCTTTCACATGATATTGAAATCGGTGAAAAACATCAATGCTTGCGCGCACATGCACCCACGCGGGCACCCCATGTCATGAATCCTGGGCCCTATCGGGGCCAGGCCGAAGGGTTCATCATCGTGGGCCATGGACGTCTGGTCCCCGGCCCAGTACCGCCGCTTCGCCGCCGAGCGACGCCAACCCTTCGACGCGCTGGTGGCGCTGTGCGAGCCCTGCCGCTCTGGCCTCGCGTACGACTTGGGGTGCGGCCCGGGAGAGCTCACGCGCGAGCTGCCGCGGCGCCTCGGTGTGGCGCGCGTGGTGGGCGTGGACTCGAGTGACGCCATGTTGCAGAGCGCCGCCGAGCACGCCGACGAGAGCGTGAGCTTTCAGCAAGGCGACCTCGCCACCTTCGTGAGCCCCACGCCCGTGGACGTCATGTTCTCGAACGCGGCGCTGCACTGGGCGCCCGACCACGCGGCCGTGCTGGCCCACTGGCGCGCGCAGCTGGCCCCAGGCGGACAGCTGGCGGTGCAGCTGCCGTGCAACGGCGACCACCCGGCCTACCAGGCCATCGCCATCACGGTGGGCGAGCAGCGCGCGCTGTTCCCGGGGCCGCTGCCCAGCGTGGCCTCCGCCGAGAACGTGGAGACGGTGGAGCGCTACGTGGAGATCCTGCACGGCCTCGGCGCCAGCCAGCTGAACGTGCACCTGCGCGTGTTCCCGCACGCGCTCGCGGGGCCGCTCGAGGTCATCGAGTGGGTGCGCGGCACGGCGCTGCATCCCATCCGCGTTGCGCTGAATGACGAGGCAGCGTACGGCGCGTTCCTGGCATCCTACGAGGCGCGCCTGCGGCGCATCCTGGGACCCCCCGACATGCCTTACCTCTTCACGTTCAAGCGCATCTTCCTGTGGGCGCGCTTCGACACCCCCGCGGCCGCGCGATGAACCGGCTCGAGCGCCTGCTGGACCTGGTGCACGTGCTGCAGACCGCGCGCGCCCCCGTGTCGCTCGACGCGCTGCGCGAGCTGTTCCCGGACTACGCCGACGGCAGCCCGGACGCCACGCGCCGCAAGTTCGAGCGCGACAAGGCGGAGCTCGCGGGCATCGGCCTGGTGCTGCGCTTCGTGAGCGAGGAGCAGGCGGAGCACGGAGGCCAAGAGGGCTACTGGCTGGACGCCGACGCCAGCTACCTGCCGCCCATCGACCTGGGCCCGCGTGACCGCGCGCTCCTCACGGTGGCGGCGCGCGCGGCGCTGGGCAGCGAGGCCTTCCCGCACCGCGCGGCGCTGCGGCTGGCGCTGGCCAAGCTGGACCCGAGCGGCAGCGACGACCCCGCGCACGCGCCGCTGGTCATGCCCGGGCGCTCGCACGAGGAGCCCGTCAGCGAGCAGCTCGAGCAGCTGAGCGCGGCGCTCGGGCGGCGCAAGCGCGTGACGCTGGTGTACCAGAAGCCGGGCAGCGCCCCGAGCGAGCGCGACGTGGATCCGTTCGCCCTGTTCTCGAAGAGCGGCGTCTGGCACCTGTGCGGCTTCGACCACCGGCGACAGACCACGCGCGTCTTCCGCGTGTCGCGCATCGCGTCGCTGGTGGTGAACGACAAGCGCCCCACGCAGCCGGACTACGAGATCCCCACGGGCTTCCGCGCGGCCGACTACAGCGTGATGAACCCGCTGCGCTACGAGGTGAGCGAGCCGCTGACCTGCCGCGTGCACGTGGACCCGGAGGTGGCCTTCCTGATGCGCGCGCCATGGGGCGAGCCCGGCGCCGATGGTGTCTTCGAGCTGACCACCACCAACCTGCCGCACCTGGTGCAGCAGGTGCTGTCGCTCGGGCCGCGCGCCGAGCTGCTGTCGCCAAAGGTGGCGCGTGCGGCGCTGGTGGCGCAGCTCGAGGCCGTGCTGGCGGCTCACGGGGAGGGCGCGCGTGGCTGACCTCACGGGCGACCTCGGGCGCTTCTTGGTGCTGGTGCCGTGGCTGGCGCAGCACCCTGACGGCGTGCCCGTGAACGAGGTGTGCGAGCGCCTCGGCATCGAGCGGCGCGCGCTCGGAAAGCTGGTGGACCAGGTGGCCTTCGTGGGCACGCCCGACGGCACGCCCGACGAGCTGGTGGACCTGTACATGGAGGGCGAGCGCCTGCACGTGGCGCTGCCGCAGCAGTTCACGCGCGCGCCGCGCTTCAGCCCGGAAGAGATGCTGGCGCTGCTGCTGGTGCTGGCGCCGCTGCGCAACGCCCCCGTGCCGGGCCTGGCGAGTGACGCCGAGGCGCTGGCCGAGCGCCTGCTCGCGCTGGGCAGCGAGCGCGCGCGGGAGCTTGTGGCGCGCGTGGACGACGTGGTCTTCGCCGAGGGCGAGCTCACCGAGCAGCACGAGCACCTGCGGCTGCTGGAGCGCGCCGTGCGAGAGCACCGCGTGTGCGAGGCCGAGTACTACACGGCCGGGAGAGACGCGCTCAGCGAGCGGCGCCTGCACCCCATGGCGCTCATCGAGCAGCGCGGCGCGTGGTACGTGGTGGCCGACGACCACAAGACGTTCAAGGTGGAGCGCTTCAAGCGCGTGGCGCTGAGCGAGGCCACGTTCACGCCGCCCGTGGGCTTCGACGCCAGCCGCTACACGCGCGATGGGCTGTTCGGGGCGGGGGCCAGCGACGCGCGGGAGACCCCCGAGGTCACGCTGCAGCTGCGCGTGCGCGGCGAGGCGCGGCCGTTCGGCGCCAGCGCCACCGCGCGCGTCTTCTCCTGGCTGCGAACCCAGGGCGGCGACGCCGTGCTAGAGGGACCGGAGCCCGCGCGGCAGGCGTTCCTGAGTGAGACGAGGGCGCTGCTAGGGCGCTATGACGTGAAGAAAGATGGTCATGAACAAGGGTGAGCGCGCTCGCGCGATGGGATGTTGGTACGGACAGCTCACGGGTGATGCCCTGGGCAGCTTGGTGGAGTGGAAGATGCCCGCCGAGATTCAGGCCGCCTACCCGGATGGCGTGCGCGACATGCACGACGGCGGGACCTTCGACACGCTGGCGGGGCAGCCCACCGACGACTCCGAGATGGCGCTGGCGCTGTCCTGGTCGCTGCTGGACGAGGGCGACTACGTGGAGGAGTCGGCCGCGCGGCACTACCTGCGCTGGTACGAGTCGGACCCCTTCGACATCGGCAGCACGGTGGAGGTGGCGGTGAAGGCGGGGCAGCACGCCTACCAGCACGACGAGGAGGTGGCGCCGGCCATGCGCCGCGGGGCCAACCAGTCCAGCCAGGCGAACGGGGCCATGATGCGTGTCTCGCCCATCGCCATCTTCGGCGCGCGGCGCGGCGACGAGTGGGTGGCGCGCGCGGCCATGGAAGACGCGGCGCTCACGCACCCACACCCCGCCGTGAAGCAGGCCAGCGCGGTCTTCGCGGTCACGCTGGCGCGCGCCATTCGCGGTGAGACCGACCCGCGCGCGCTCTTCGCTTCGGCGCAGGACTACGCGGCGCGCATCGACGCTCACCCGCTGGTGCGCGGTGCGCTGCGCGACGCCGAAGAGGGCCCGCCGCGAGACTTCCTCGACAAGCAGGGCTGGGTGCGCATCGCGCTGCAGAACGCCTTCCACGTGCTGCTGCACAGCGCTTCGTTCGAGGAGGCCCTGGTGGAGACCGTGGGCCGCGGCGGCGACAGCGACAGCAACGCGGTCATCGCGGGCGCGCTGCTGGGTGCCGTGCACGGCGTGCATGCCGTCCCCGCGCGCTGGCGTGCGTGCGTGGACCGCTGCGAGCCCGAAGAAGACGAAGACGGCGTGAAGCGCCCGCGCCCCAGCTGGCTGTGGCCCACGGGCGCCGAGGGGCTGGCGCTCTCGCTGCTGGCGTCGGGTGAAGAAGAAGCCTCGGCGGGTGGCGCAGGCGGGGAGTCCACGGGCGATGACCTGGACGATGACGGCTTGGATGATGGCGTCGATGACGACCTCGACGACGAGGACGATGATGACGACGACGAGCCCTACGAGGGGGGTCTCGACGACTGAGCCGCGTCTCCGCAGGTGCCAGCGCCGGTCGGGACTGGCACCCTGTGCGGATGACTTCTCGTGGATGGTGGTCGCGGGGCACGGGTCCGAGCGGCGCGGCGCTCGTGCTGGCCGGGCTCGCGCTGGCACAGGCCGGGTGTGGCGGTGGCGGCAGCGGCCGTGACGCGGGCCTCGGCGACGCCGCCACGCAGGATGGCGATGTGGTCGGGGATCTGGGCGTCCCGCTGCCCGCCGCCGCGTATCTCGCGCGCCACGACGGACGCCGCTGCCCCTCGCCCAACTGTGGCGGCTACTTCCTGCAGGCCGTCAACCAAGCGGACACGCTGTGCGCCGACGGCACCCGCGCGAGCGAGTGCTACGTGGCGGATCTCGACTGGGCCGCGAGCGGGCTGAGCCCCGCGGACCAACAGCGCGCCACCAGCGGCACGGGCGGCTTCCTCTTGGACGGCGTTCAAGAGCAGCGCAGCTACGGCGTCGGCGGCGTGTTCGGCGTCCTGCGCGTGAGCGCGGCGTGGGTGAGCGAGTGGGGCACGCCGCTCACCGTGCCGGCCTTGGACGCGAGCTTCCACCAGCTGTCGGACAACGGCATGCTCTGCGTGCTGGAGCCGTGCTTCAACCTGCCCGTGGTCACGCTCAACACGCAGGACAGCGAGCTGGTGTCGGCGCTGGACCTCACGGGCGTGGGCGCTTCGGGCCCGCAAGAGGCGCTGGGCCGCGCCGCCCTCGAAGCCGGCACGCTGCGGGCCACGGGCACCATCATGACCGACGAGGTCGCAGGCCCCGGAGGCTTCGGCGAGACCTACCACGCGCAGCAGTTCTACCTGCGGCTGCCGCTCGACTGACGCGCGCGCCCAGTCCCCTCGCGCTCACGCGAAGGGGCGCGTACGCTCGCGCCCATGAAGATCGGCATCGTCCCTCTCAATGTGGGTGGCCCCGACGCGGCCACGCAGATGATCCCCTTGGCGCAGTACGCGGAGGCCGCGGGCATCGAGTCCGTCTGGACCTTCGAGCACGCCATGGTCCCCATGAACTACGAGTCGCGCTACCCGTACGACAAGTCGGGGAAGATGCCCATCTCGCCCGAGGGCTGGTTCATCGACCCGCTCATCTCACTGGCGCACGTGGCCGCGGTCACCAAGACCATCCGCCTCGGCACGGGGGTGAACATCCTGCCGCAGACCAACCCGCTCTTGCTCGCGAAGCAGGCCGCCAGCATCGACGTGCTGAGCGGCGGGCGCCTCCTGCTGGGCCTCGGCATCGGCTGGCTCGAGGAGGAGTTCGTGGCCATGGGCACGCCCTTCGAGCGCCGCGGCGCGCGCTTCAACGACTACATGGTGGCCATGAAGAAGGTCTGGAGCGGCGACGTGGTGGAGCACCAGAGCGACTTCCTCAACTGGAGCGGCTTCAAGAGCTTCCCCACGCCCGCGCAGCGACCGCACCCCCCGCTTCTGGTGGGCGGCACGTCGAAGCAAGCCCTCAAGCGCGTGGCTCAGCTGGGCGACGGCTGGTACGCGCCCAGCGGCAGCCCCGAGCAGCTGGCCGAGCAGCTGGCTGACCTGCGCACCATCGCGGCCGAGGTGGGCCGCGACTACGGCAGCATCGAGATCACCGGCACCTGGCGCGTGGCCGCCCAGCCGGACGCGGTGAAGCAGTTCGAGGACCTGGGCGTGAGCCGCCTGATCGTGCCGCTGTTCTCCACCGGCAAGGTCCACTACCAGGAGGCGATCGACGTGATCGCCAAGCACACGGGCGCGTGAGGGCGGGCGCGCACCGCGCCCTCACGGCACCGCGGGGTCTCAGGGAACCGCGGTGCCCGTGGCCGTGACCCCGATCGATAGCGCGTTGCAGCCGTCGAAATAGACCATGTCGTGGAAGTTGGGGAGGAACTCCGTGACAATGAAGTCGGTGTTGGCATTGTCATAGGTGTCGAGGAGACTGCGGACGAAGCCCGCGAGCTCGATGTCTGGGATGAGACCGCCGATCACCACGTTGGAGAGGGCGGAAGGCGTGACGTCCGCTGTCAGGATCACATCCTCCATTCGCATGCTCTGGTAGGTGGTCGCCGTGTTGTGCACGATGGGGACCGCCAGGTACCAGAACGGAAGTCGAACCTGCAGTTCCCCACCCGACAGGCTCGCGACGCGACTCGCGAGTTGAGTGCTGTCTGCAGCGTACGCGACGGCGACCACCGCGCACTCATCCCCCGTGGCCACGGAGACGAAGATGTCCTGTCGCACGCAGCTGGCTCCGGTCATGGCGCACCCGAGGGATGCGTCGATGGATGCCTGGAGGTCGATGTTCGCGTCGAAGTCGGGAAGCGCATCTTCCGCAAAGTCGATGAAATCGTTGTCGACCTGGTTGGGAAAGTCTTGGTGGCTACAGGCCATCGCCACTCCGTCCACATCATGACCCACAGTCCCCCCATTGTTGGCTTCTACTCCGGTCGGAATGTGAATCGTGGTGAGACGGTACACGGTTGGGGCAGAAGTCCCGGGGCAGCGCGCAGCCGTCGCGCGCAGGCCGATGGACATGCGCTCGCACGAGCCCCCCACGCTCACATCGTAGCGGTCCGTCAAGAGGGCGGCGATGTCGGCGTACTCGATGGAGCCATCGCTCAGGTCCCCGGCCACCAACGCAAACGTGGCCTCGAGCTCCGACTGGAGCAGCGTGCCCCCAATCACGATGTCACTCAGCGCCAGCTCGCTCATGCGCGCCGAGAAGATTCCGTCGCGAATCACGAACGGAATCGAATCAGTAGGGCTGCCCGGAACGTAGTGGGCGATCTCGAAATCCAGCGTGTCGAACTCGCCACGCACGTTGCCCGAGCCGTCGACGCTGGCCACGAAGGGCCCGGCGAGGACCGCCGCCGTCGAGCCGTGGAGGATGGTGATTTGGGCGCAGCCCGTGCCTCGCTCCACACGCACGGTCCAGCGCGGTGCCTTGCAGGACGGCACGTTGTCCAGACATGACAGGCCGCGGTCGATGTCTGCTTGGAAGCGCACCGGCAGGGCGGGGTTGAGCGCCGGGAGCGCTTCGGCCAGGCCCATGAACGAGTTGTCCACGTCGCCGACGAAGTCCGTGACGCTGCACGCCGACCCCGCTCCGTCCACGTCGTGGCCGAGTGCTCGGTCGCCGAGCACATCGCTGGTGATGGGGATGTCGAGGGTCTCGATCCGATAGTCCAGCGGGGCATCGAGGCCCGTGCACTCCGTGAGTGGGCCACCGTCGGTGCCCAGGTCGTCGTCCTCTCCCGTGTCGGGCCCCTGGTCCGTGGGCCCCATGTCGTCGTCGCCCTCGAAGCTGTAGCGGTCGAGGTCATTCAGGCAGTTGCAGCCCGGGACCACGGCGGTCAGCAGGGCCAGCAAGAACATCGGTGTGCTGTGTCGCATCAGAAGGTCCCCCTCACGGCTGCCGCGCAGCCCCGTCCATCACACCCCAAGTCGAGCCGCGCGCGGGCGGGCTCTGCGTCCGCGTCGTCGCCGCCGCCCATGACGATCCACAGGATCACCCCGGCCACCGCGCTCACGCCGCCGCCGATGAGCAGCGCCGTTCCCGCGTTGCCGCGCCGCTGCGAGCGGTCGTGCAGGCTGCGGTCATCGGGGGAACACACGAAGTCCACGCAGCGGTCAGCGAGCGTGTCGGCGTCCTTGCTGGCCAACACGCCCATCACCGCACCCACGGCGAGCATGGCGCCGCCGGCGCTCACCAGCACCGGGCCCGCCACGTTGGGGGACGACTCGGACGCGTCAGCGTCACCCGGATCCTCTGACGACGATGCCTCGACGGGTGGCTCGCTCACTGCGTCCGGCGCAACGGCTCCCTCGGCGTTGGCGCGCTCGAGTGCCGCCAGGCGCGGCGTCAGGCGCTCGCGATCCTGCGCGTCCGGCTGGTCCAGGTACTGCCGCAGCACGCGCGCGGCGTCCGCCTGCATCTGACCGTCGCGATACGCGAGGTACGCGTTGTAGAGCAGCGAGGTGCGCTGAGAGAGCTCGTAGGCGCGCTCGAACATGCGTCCGGCCTGCTCGAATTCGCCGTCCTCGTACAGCAGCTGCGCCGCCTGGAAGATCTGCCTTGCGTCCTCGTCGCGCTCCTGCGCCTCCGCCACCCAAGGGGTGAGCAGCACCAGAACCATCGCAACCACGAATATCGCTCTCGACTCGGTCATGGACCCTCCTCGCGTAAGTCACCAACGGATTGGCGTGCCGCGAAGTAGCATCTAGATCCAGCGTCATCAATGGCGATCGAGCCGCGCTGTGCAACGAGTGAAACGACCGTCGAGTCAGGTCACCTCAGGCTCGCGCATCCAGTCCGGAATGTTCCGTTCAGCGTGCAGCACGCGCCACACGTCCACATGGTCCGCCCGCTCCACGTAGAACACGAGGTAGGGGAAGCGGCCGAGTGGCCAGCTGCGCAGGCCTGCCACGTCGAGCTCGTGCGCGTAGCGAGCGGAGCCCGTGGCGGAGTGACGCGCGATGTGGGCGTAGGCGCTCTCCAACGCATCGATCGAGCCGATCGCGGCTTGCTTCGCACCCTCGCTTACATAGAACGTCAGGGTAAGCCCATGGCAAAGACTGGCAAGACCTCGGCGGACCCCGTGAAGCCCACGGACAGCGCGGAGCAGTCGCCCTCGAGCTCCACGTCGTAGAGGTTCTCGACGATGGGTGCGATGTCTTCGAAGCGGACGTCGCCGAACGCGGGCAAGAGCGCCATGAACATCTCCTCGAGCGCGCTGCGCACCACGAAGCCCCCCAGCACCATGTTGCTGATCGCGCTCGGGCCCACGTTGCCCGTCAGGATGACGTTCGTCAGGTCCAGGCGGAAGTCCGCCACGCCGCCCTCCCAGTGGTACGGAATCCCCAGGTCGAAGCGCGCGGTGACGCCACGGAAGTCGCCGTTGGCCGCCAAGCTGCCAGCGAACGGTCCGGCGAGGACCGCGCCTTCACCGTCCTCGATGTGGATGAGCGCACGCCCCACGCCAGTGCTCACGCTCAGGATGAGGTCGAGGCGCGTGCATGAGGTCGGCTCCGCGTCCGTGGGGCAGTTGATCGCGGTGTCGATCACCTCCTCCGGCATGAACACCGGGTCGGTCCCCGCCATGGCGGGATACGCCATGTCCATGAAGGCGTTGTCGACATTGCCCGGGTAGTCGGGCATGCCACAGACGTCACCCGTGCCGTCCACGTCGTGACCCGCACGAGCGCCCGCGGCGACCTCGGTGGGGTGCGGGATGTGAAGCGTGGTGATGCGGTAGCGGACCGCAGGGCCGTAGTCGTCTGGGTTGATGCTGAGGGGCAGGTCCGGCTGGCCCATGTCCGCGGGCGCCTCCGACGTCGCTCCGCAGCCTGCGACGACGCTGAGCAGCGCCAGGGCGGCGAGCGCGGACGGAGGTGGCATGCGGTGGGGGCGGGTCATGGCGCAAACGACCTCAGGGCGTGGGCACCCGCGTGGCGGTCCCCGTGAAGCCCACGGATAACGCGGAGCACTGGCCCGAAAGCTGAACGTCGTAGAGGTTGGCGAGGATCGGTTCGACGTCCTCGAACGTCGGCTCGTCCGCCAAGAGTGGCAGCACCTCCATCAGCATCGCCTCGAACGCGCTGCTCGGGAGGGCGCCCCCGAGGACGATGTTGGTCATGGCGCTGTCGCTGAGGTTGGCGGTCAGGATCATGCTGACGATGTCGAGGCGGACGTCCACCGGACCGCTCGCTGCGTGGTAGGGGATCGTGAGGTCGAGCTGCGAGGTGACCGCCCGGAGGTTTCCGCTTCCATCGAGGCTGCCCACGAAGGGGCCGGCGAGAGTCGTGCCCGCACCGTCCTCGATCTCGACGACGGTGAGTCCAGTGCCGGATGCCACGCTCACGAAGAGATCGAGGCGCGTGCACTCGGTGGGCTCGGCGTCCTCCGCACAGTGGAGCGCGGCGTCGATCGCCGCCTGCAGAATCAACCCTTCAGCGGGTGGCGCGAAGTCCGCGAGCGCCGCCGACAGGTCGATCAAGGAGTTGTCTACCCCGCCGTCGAAGTCGGGAACGCCGCACGTGTCGCCGACGCGATCCACGTTGTGCCCGACGGGAACGTCGGCGTTGGCCTCGGCGAGGGTAGGGATGTGGAGTTCGGTGATGCGGTAGCGAACGGCGGGGCCAACGTTGTCCCTGGGCAGGTCGGACGGACCCGGGCCCAAGTCGACCGGTGCATCCCCGGTTCCACCACAGCCGACGAGCACGCTGAGCAGCGCCAGGGCGGCGAGACGAGGACGGTGGGCCAAGCCGGGACTGCAGGTCATGGGTGTCTCCACGGAGGCACCGGGATGGCGCGCTCCCCTCGACTCTCCACAACATGCCGAACGGAAGCGGCGCTGTCGAGGGCGTCTCAGCGTCTCCGTCAGTCGCGCGCGGGCTCGCGGCCGAGCATCGACGCCACCATCCGGGCCACCAGCGGGGCGGGCGGAAGCTCCCGCGGTGCCATGGGCAAGCGCAGCGGCTCTTCGGTGCCCGACGGCACCGGGGGCAGATCGGTCAGCGCGCCCAGCCCGCCGTGGGGCGCCATGACGCGCTCCACGTGATCACGCGCAGGCTCCGGCAGCGCCAGGAGGTCCGCGCGCAGTTGGTTGCGACACGCGCAACGGAAGGCGTGCGTGCGCACCCCGCGCAGCGTGCCGAAGTCGAGGGGCAGGTCGAACGAGGCCTCGCCCGCGCGGCGCGCCTCGGCGTTGCGGCGGAGATACAACAGGTAGCGCTCACCGATGCGGCGCAGCAGCGGGTCGAAGGCAGCGCCCTCGATGGGCGCGCTCGCGTGCGGGACATCGCCCAGGGCGCTGGCGCGCGCGGCCCACACGCGCTCCACCCACGCGTGCACCAGCGGTGCCTCCCGGCGCATGACGCGGCCCGAGTCGGGGTCGCAGTAGAAGTGCCGGAACATGGGCCCGAAGTAGCCGAAGTCCACGAGGCTGGGGCGACCGCCCAGCAGGAACAGGCGCTCCTCGAGCAGCCCGGTGAGCGTGCGCAGCTCCTCGAAGTACATGTCGCGCACCGCGTCGCTCACGCCCCGGTGCATGCCATCGCCGCCGAGCCACGCCTGGCGCTGCCGGGCGGCGAACGCGCGCGCCACCGCCCGCGTGGGCAGCGGCAGCTCGTGCAGCACCTCGCGGGCGATGCGCTCACCCACGTGGCGCGACGACTCCTCCGGCATCCAGCGCCACCACATCGCCGGGCGCCACAGCCACTCGTCGCAGTAGTCCTCGATGAGGCGCGCCAAGAACGCTTGCGCCGGGTCGCGCGGGACCACGGGCACCATGCCGTGCTGCTCTTCGAACCAGCGCAGCATCGCGCTCGACTCGCGCAGCCAGCGACCGTCGGCCAGGCGGATGGCGGGCACCTGCATCACGCCGGTCGCGCGTCCCACCTCGAGGATCAGCGGCGCGAGGCTCGCTTCCACGCGCCGGTACGGCACCTCCTGGTAGCGCAGGTAGGCCTCCACCTTCCCGCTGAAGTAGGAGATGTCCATGACGTAGACGGTGGGTGGGGTCGCTCGCAGGTCCATCGCGCGCACTCCTCGGTGGGCGCGGCGCCCTTGGTGTAGCACCGCTGGCTGTCGGCCGAACAGCGGCTCGTGCACACGGGTTCGGGTGGAAGACTCTGGGCCGGTCGACGTACCCTCTGGGGATGCGCGTCGCACACCTCGCTCTCCTCTGTGCCCTCGCCGGCCTCTTCGGCTGTAGCTTCGACGGTGTCTGTCAGAACACGGCATTCGGAGTCGGCGGCGCGACCACGGAACTCGACTTCGTCGAATGTTGGGACGGCCAGGACCGCGGTGTGCGCTGCGAGCCGGTCGCGGAGGGCTCGACGCGGGTCACCTGCACCTGCAACGTGGGTGGGAACGTGGGCGCCAGCTTCGAGCGCACGGAGCCGCTCTTCATGACCGTTCCACCCACCGAGGCCGAGCTGGCACCGGTCAACGCGGGCTGCGGCTGGGCGCTGCGTCCGCGCTGAGCCTCCGCGCGCCCTGCGGTCCGTCAGCTCAGCTGGTGGAGCACCAAGCGGCTGTACACCCCGCCGCGCGCCATCAGCTGGTCGTGCGTGCCCTCTTCGGCCACGCGCCCGGCCTCCAGCACACAGATGCGGTCTGCGTTGCGCACGGTGCTGAGGCGGTGCGCGATCACCAGCGTGGTGCGGCCCTGCATCAGACGCTCGAGGGCGGCCTGCACCAGGCGCTCGCTCTCGGCGTCGAGGCTGCTGGTGGCCTCGTCCAGGATCAGGATGCGGGGGTCCTTCACGATGGCGCGCGCGATGGCCACGCGCTGCCGCTGGCCGCCCGAGAGCTGCACGCCGCGCTCGCCCACCAGGGTCTCGTACCCGTCGGGGAAGCCCAGGATGAAGTCGTGCGCGTTGGCGTCGCGGGCCGCCGCCTCCACCTGGGCGCGGGTCACGCCCTCGCGCCCATAGGCGATGTTCTCGGCGATGGTGCCGGAGAAGAGCACGGGCTCCTGCGGCACGATGGCGATCAGGTCGCGCAGGTCGTGGAGTGCCAGCTCGCGCACGTCTACCCCAGCCACGCGCACGGTGCCTGCGTCCACGTCGTAGAAGCGCGGCACCAGCGCGGTGAGCGTGCTCTTGCCCGCGCCGCTCGGGCCCACCAGCGCCAGGCTGGTGCCGGGCGCCACGTCGATGCTCACGTTCACCAGCACGGGCTGGTCGGGGCGCGTGGGGTAGCGATACGACACACCCTCGAAGCGCACGGCGCCGCGCGCGGACGCGCTCTCGGGCAGGGGGCGCTGCGTGGCCGGTTCGCGGATCAAGGGCACCAGATCGATGAGCGCGAACAGCCGCTCGGTGGCCCCGGCCGCGCGCTGCAGCGCCGCCCAGATGCTGACCAGGCTGCCGAGCGCCACGGCCACCACACCGGTGTACAGCATGAAGGCCGTGAGGCTGCCGGCGCTGAGCGAGCCGTCCGCCACCATGAGGCCGCCCAGCCACACGATGACGCCGATGGCCAAGAAGCCAGAGAGCGTGGCCACCGACATGAACGACGCACGCCAGCGCGCGAGGCTGAGCGAGTCCACGAAGGCGTGCTCCACCGTCTCGCCATACGCGGTGGACTCGTGGGCCTCGCGCCCGAAGGCCTGCACCGTGGTGATGGCGCCGAGCGACTCCTGCACGCGCGCGTTGGTCTCGGCCAGGCGGTCCTGCACGGCGCGGCTCATGGCGCGGATGCGCCGCCCGAAGAGCACCACCGCCACGGTCAACGGCGGGATCACCGCCAGCATCACCATGGCCAGCTTGGCGTTCTCCACGAACAGCAGCACCAGCCCACCCAGCAGCTGCACCGAGTGGCGCATGGCCATGCTCAGCTCGGAGCCCACCACGCCCTCGATGATGGCCACGTCGCCCGCGAGCCGCCCCACCAGCTCACCCGTGCGGCGCGAGTGGAAGAACGTGGCGTCCTGCAGCAGCAGGCTGTCGAACACCTTGCGCCGCATGTCGGCCACCGCGCGCTCGCCCAGCCAGCTCATCATGTAGTGGCGGAACCACGTCATGCCGGCCTGCACCACGAACAGCACCAGCAGCCCCGCGCCCACCTGGTGCATCACTTCGCGCGAGCCGCCGCGCACCCCCTCGTCGATCGCGAAGCGCACCGCCTGCGGATACACCAGCCCAATGCTGGCCCCCAGCAGCAGCGCCACGGTCGCGAGCAGGAAGCGCGGCCAGTGCGGCCGCAGCAACGAGAACAGCCGGCCGATGCGCCGCACGCCACGCGCCTTGGCGGGCCCCTCCTGGGCAATACGCTCGGACGCGAGCACCTCCGGCACAGCCGAGTCAGACGTGTCAGGGGTGTGGGTCAACGGGACTGCGTCGTCGGCTCGGTCAAAGCGTTAGCGTTCTTTCCGTTCCGAGCATGCATGCCCAGCGAGAGCGCCGCAACGCAGTCTAGCCCGGCAGCCGACGATCCCCTCCTCGTGAGCGTTGACGTTGACGTGGTCCTTGGCGTTGTCGCGAACTTTGACGGCGACGGCGACGGCGACGCTTCCCGTCAACGTGCCCGCCACCGAGACGACCCGCACGCAACACAGCCAGCGGCGTGCCGATCCCGCTCACCCCCGATGCGCTCGGTGACCGAAGGCGCTCACGTCGCCGTCGCCGTCAAGGCCTACGCCCACGACCACGCCCACGCCCACGACAACGACAACGACAACGTGGACGTAGGTGGAAGTGGACTCCTGGCGGAGTCCCCGGGGCCCCCCGCTCGGGCTCCGCCCTCGCAGAACGGACACGCTTTGACGAACTTAGGTGGCAGCCGGCCCGCCAGGCCGTACCATGCGCCCCCCATGTCTCCCACCACGCCTAGCCTGAAGGAGGTCGCCAACGTCTGGAAGCGGCCCGCCAACCGGGAGCGTCTCGGGCTGCCGGTCGACGTGGTGGCGTCCATGCTGGGCAATCCCCAGCTGTCGAGCGCCCTCGGCTACATGGCGCGGCGCCTCGAGCTGAGCGACATGGCGTCGTTCTTCGCGCATCCGCGCATCACGGAGGCCTTCGGGCGTGACCCGGGGGACATCGACACGCGTCGCCTGCTGGCCGCGCTGCACGAGCTGGGCGAGACCGAGGAGCTGTTCGTCACGCGCCTCGATGCACGCCTGCCCGCCGACGTGGTGGTCGCGCGGCCGGCCGCCGATGCCGACTCCGTGAACGCGTGGATCGCGGAGCACGGCCTCGATCGCCTGCTGGACAGCCCGCTCGCCGTGCTGGTGGACCGCGTGGCGGGCTCCACGTCCCTCAAGAGCAACCTGGCCAGCTCGTCGGCCATGACGCTGCGCGAGCTGCGCAACATGCGCCCCACGGAGCGCCGCTTCCGCATCGACGAACTCGCCGTGCTGCAGTCGGCGGCCATCGACTGGCTGCGCGAGACGGTGGAGGCGCGCCGGCTGCGGGCGTGGCGCGAGGAGCTGTGGGAGACGCGCCCCGAGGACGCCCGCCTGCGCATCCTGGGCACGCGCCTCAAGGACCTGCGCCGCGAGCTGCTGCGCCAGCTGCCGGGCAAGACCAGCCTGCCGCCGCGTGACGCGGTGCTGGAGCTGGAAGAAGAGCCGCCTGCGCTGCGCCTCGAGTCCCGCGCCAACACGTTCGCGCCGCGTGGCACGCGCGTGCTGTTCATCGACTTCGAGGACTCCCCGCTGCGCGTGGAGTGCCGCTGCATGGGGCCGGGCGCGCCTCCCTGTGAGCACGTGCTGCACGTGGTGGACTACGCCCTCGACCTGGTGCACGACCCGTACTCGCTGCTGCGCCCGGCGCTCGGTCGCTTGATCGCGGTTCCCAGCTGGACGCGCTTGCTCACGCGCCTCGAGTCGCACGTGCCCGCGCTGCTGGCCGGTCCCAGCGCCGAGCGCGTGGTGTTCCGCGTGGCTCCGGACGAGCGCGAGTCGGTCACGCTGGCGCTGCAGAAGCGCGGCAAGCGCGGCTACTCGGCGGGCCGTCGCATCGCGGCCGAGAAGCTGCTGGAGCAAGCGCCCGAGGCCATCGCGCCCGAAGACCGCGCGGCCGTGGCTGCCGTGCGCGAGTTCGAGCTGGAGACCCGTCGCTCGCCGCACCTGCTGGACACGCACGCCGTGCTGCCGCTCCTGGCGGGGCACCCGCGTGTCTACCGCCTGGACGACCCGGAAGTGCGCGTGGACGTGGTGTCCGTGCCGCTCACCATCGCGCTCGAGCTGGTGCCCGCTGGCGCCCGCGTGGCCATCCGCGTGGGCACCAAGAGCATCGAGCCCAGCACGCGCGTGCCCACCGTGTTCGTGCACGACGACGCGGCGCAGCGGCGCGTGGCCGTGGCCGAGGTGCCCCCCAGCCTGCGCGAGATCGTGCTGGCCGCGGCGGCGCACCCGGCGGTCATCCCCGAAGAGGCGTTCGACCGCGTCATCGCCGTGCTGCTGCGCTTGCAGAGCGACGCGCTGGACGTGCGCCTGCCCGAGAAGATGCGCGGCCGCGCGGTGCCTGCGCATGCGCGCCTGGTGGCCCGGCTCGAGCCCACCGGCGACGAGTCGCTGCGCGTCACCTTCCTGTGTCGGCCTGCGCCCGGTGGCCCTGCGTTCTCGCCCGGCCGTGGGCCCGCGTTCAGCATCGGCGCCGACGAGAGCGGGCGGCTCCACGTGCGCCGCGACCTCGAGGCCGAGCGCACGGCGGCCGACGCCGCGCGCGAGCGCTTCAAGCTGGACCACGCGCGCGCCGACGCCGAGTACACGTTCCGTCTCGACCGCTTGGACGAGTCCCTGGATCTCTTGGAGCGCCTGCGCGACGCGAGCGAGACCGTGGACGTGGAGTGGCCCAAGGAGGCCATGCCCTGGGAGCTGCGCGGCGGCGTCACGGCGGCCACCCTGCACGTGCGCGTGCAGCGCGCCGAAGAGTGGTTCGCGGTCGGCGGCGACGTCACTGTGGATGGCGAGACCATCCCGCTGCAGGCGCTCTTGGACGCCATCCGCGCCGGCCGCCGCTTCGTGCGCGTGTCGGGTCGCCGCTTCGCGCGCATCGAGGCCCAGCTCCGCGCGCGGCTCGAAGAGATCGACGCCACCGTCTTCCAGGACCACCACCAGCTGGCCATCGGCGGCGCCGCGCTCACGCGCCTGGCCGACGCGCTCCAGGCCGAGGGCTTCGAGGCCGACGAAGCCTCGCTCGCCATGATCCAGGCGGGCCGCGTGGCCAAGGACTTCGAGCCCACGGTGCCGCCGGAGCTGAACGCCACGCTGCGCGACTACCAGGCCGAGGGCTACGCGTGGATGTCGCGCCTGGCCACCTGGGGCGTGGGCGGCGTGCTGGCCGACGAGATGGGCCTCGGCAAGACGGTCCAGACCATCGCGCTCTTGCTGGCGCGCGTGGACCAGGGCCCCGCGCTCGTGGTGGCGCCCACCTCGGTCACGTCCAATTGGGAGTCCGAGCTCAAGCGCTTTGCGCCCACGCTCGTGCCCATCATGTACCGCGGCGCTCGGCGCGCGAAGCTGCTGGAAGAGCTCGAGCCCAACCAGGTGCTCATCACCAGCTACGACACCCTCGCGCGTGACGTGGAGCTGATGGGCGACACCCGCTTCGGGGTGCTGGTGGTCGACGAAGCGCAGGCCATCAAGAACGCCCGCACCCAGCGCGCCAAGTCGGTGCGCTCGGTCAACGCGCAGGTGCGCGTGGCGCTCACGGGCACGCCCGTGGAGAACCACCTCGGCGAGCTCTACAGCCTCATGCGCGTGGTGAACCCGGGCTTGCTCGGCACGTGGTCGCACTTCCGCGAGCGCTACGCGCTGCCCATCGAGCGCGACGACGACTCGCGCCAGCGCGAGGCCCTGCGCGAGACGCTGCGGCCGTTCATCCTGCGCCGCACCAAGCGCGCCGTGGCGCCCGAGCTGCCGCCGCGCACGGAGGTCATTCACAGTGTGGAGCTGTCGCCCGAGGAGCGCGCGCTCTACGAGGCCGAGCGCAGCGACGCCCTGCGCCACCTGGCCGACGACGAAGGTCAGCGCTTCGAGCTGCTGGCCGCGCTCACGCGCCTGCGCCGCATGGCCTGTCACCCGCGCCTGGTGCACCCGGACTCGCCGGTGCCGGGGTCCAAGCTGGCCGCGTTCATGCGCCTGGCCCGCGAGCTTCGCGAAGAGGACCACCGTGCGCTCGTGTTCAGCCAGTTCACGTCGCACTTGGCCATCGTGCGCGAGGCCCTCGAGCTGGCGCGCATCCCCTCGCTGTATCTCGACGGCGCCACGCCGCAGCCCGAGCGCGCGCGCCTGGTGGACGACTACCAGCAGGGGCAGGTGCCCTTCTTCCTCATCTCGCTCAAGGCGGGCGGCACCGGGTTGAACCTCACGGCGGCGGACTACGTCATCCACCTGGACCCGTGGTGGAACCCGGCCGCCGAAGACCAGGCCAGCGACCGCGCGCACCGCATCGGGCAGGAGCGGCCCGTGACCGTGGTGCGCCTGGTGGCGCAGGACACCATCGAGGAGAGCGTGCTGGCGCTGCACGCGCGCAAGCGCGACCTGGCGGAGAGCCTGCTCGAGGGCGCCAACGTGGCCGGCAAGCTCAGCACCGTGGAGCTGCACGAGCTCATCGCGGGGCAGCCGCGCACATGACCCCGCGGGCCAAGCGGCCTCCGAAGCGGGTCACGCCGGCGTACTTGAAGAACGTGGCGCTCCACTACTTGGAGCAGCGCAGCAGCAGCCGGTCCAACCTGCGGCGCCTGCTGGTGCGCCGCGTGGACCGCAGCCTGGCCGAGCACGGCGGCGAGCGCGACGAGCACGTGGGCTGGGTGGACGCGCTGCTGGACGAGCTGGTCCGCCTGCAGCTGCTGGATGACGCCACCTACGCCGCTCAGCGCGCCCGGAGCTTCTCGCGCATGGGCAACGGCTCACGCAAGATCCGGGCAAAACTGGCCGAAAAGGGCGTCCCCTCGGTGCTGGTGGATGCCGCCCTCGCTCAGCTGCAGGGGGACGGACCGTCACCCGATCTGGTGGCGGCCTGCCGCTTCGCCCGGAGCCGCAAGCTCGGCCCCTTTCGGCGCGACGCCCACGAACCCCGTGACCGCGAGGCCCGGCAGAAGGAGCTCGCCAAGCTGGGTCGTGCGGGCTTCTCTTACGAAATTGCAATTCGCGTCATCGATTGTGAATCTGCTGAAATGATTGATGAAATGATGACAACGGTCGACGCCTGAGCCCGCGCCATTTCACTTTTGTAATAAAGTGCTTGGCAATCGGCGCCCCGCGAGCATAATGGCGAGACGGGCTTTCGTGACGTTGCCTGCACGGTCTGGGGGGATGGTGCTGCTGTCGCGAAGGCCCGATCTTAATTCTGCCGCCGGCCGGAAAATTCCTGTGATTTCGCGGCGGTGAGCCCGCCTTCAGCGGGCGGTGCGCAGCGTGCAGGTCTCGCTCTCGGGGTCGAACTCGATGACCGCCCGGCGCTCGCGCAGCTGCCGCATGATGGCCGCGCGCTTGTCGTCGAGCGTGGCCTCTTGGTGGCCGTAGTCGGTGCCCTCGCGGGTGATGAACTCCTCGATGACGCCGACGAGGGCGTCTTCGCTGAGTCGCTGCCAAGGGATGAGGATGGCCTCGTGGGACTCGCGGGGCTCCTGGGACTCGTCGTGTGGGTGTTGCATGGGGCCCTTATCGTCGCTCAGCGGCCACTTACGCTCAGCTCGTAGCTGGCGCGGTTGGGCGAGCCCCCGTCACGCACGTAGATGATGTACCAGCCGGGCTCCACGTAGCTGACCACCTGTTCCGCCGGGGTCTCGCTGCGGCTGGCTGCCAGCTGGTCGGCGCGCAGGTTGCGCAGCTCGAGGTCCACGTCGGTCTGGTCGCTCTGGCCGCCGCTGCCGAACACGCGCAGCCGCAGGGTGAGCCACATCGCGGTGGGCACGTGCACGCGATAGACCTGCACGGCGTCTCGGCCGTTGCCGGGCCGGGGCGCGCCGCCGCTCGGTGCCGGGTTGGTGAGGCTGTCCACCTTGCCCCCCACGGTGCTGCCGAGGGCGATGTCGATGGGCCAGGGCGACACGTCGTCGAGCGGCAGCATGGACTCGGGGTGACCGCCCGCCAGCAGCAGGTTCTTCACGGTCAGTCCATTGGCCAGGTTGGTGCGCACCAGGTGCCGGAGGAACGTGGTGACGTCGGGGTAGGCGCCCGGCTGCTGGGCGAGCGTGCGCATGGCGCCGAACACCGCGGCGGGCCCGAGCGCGACGCCGTCGTTGTCGGTGTCGGGCAGCGCGAAGGGCAGGTCGCTCGGGCCGCCGTCCGAGAGGTCCCAGAGAATCTCCATGACGCCCGCTTCGGACCCCATCCCGCGTGGCCCGTCGGCCGACTGCGACTCCAGGTTCTCGGCGAGGCGCAGTGAGCCCTGCGGCTCGAGGCCGATGGTGTCCACGTAGATGGGGTTGCCCAGCACGGCGCACGCGAACCAGCTGGCGCGACCCTCTTCCCACGCGAGCCCCGGATCGAGCAGCACGCCGCCCGGGTGGGTGCCGCCGTGCGACGAGTCGCTGGTCATGACGTCCATCACGAAGTGCCCGAACTCGTGCAGGATGATGGCCTCGTCGTGCTCGTCGGTGTCCGTGCTGCCCTGGCGCCCCGGCTCGCCGCCCAGCAGCTCCACGCTGTAGCGCCCGCTGCCGGCCACACGCTGCGCGCGGTAGTAGCTCCACTCGGTGGTCACGCCGCGGCCCCAGTAGGCGTAGAAGGGGGGAACCCGCTCTCCGGTCCAGGCGTGCACCGCCAGCGC
Source organism: Sandaracinaceae bacterium (assembly GCA_016706685.1). Classification (NCBI taxonomy): domain Bacteria; kingdom Pseudomonadati; phylum Myxococcota; order Polyangiales; family Sandaracinaceae; species Sandaracinaceae bacterium. The sequence goes on from JADJJE010000022.1 coordinate 28,634, forward strand.
CCCGCGCAGCACGGTGTCCAGCAGGTGCAGCGCGCCCGCCATCTCGGTCTCGTCGCCGATGCTGATCTCGACGGCACGCGCCCCGCCGGCCGCTTCACGGGAGCCTTCGGGCGGCAACGCCACGATCAGCTCGTGGACTTGGTGCCCGAAGGCGTCGCGCGTGACGGCCAGGTCGAAGCCGTCCACCGCGATGTAGGCGCGCACGCGCAGCGTCACGTCGGGCCCGCTCACGCGCAGCGCGAAGAGGCCGTCGTCGTCCGTGACGGCCGAAGCGAGCACCGCGCCAGTGGGGTCCACGGCGTCGACCGCGATGCGCCGCGAGGGCCGCAGCGTCTCGGTGCGCGACGCCCCCGTGGGCGTGGGCTGGCGGGCGGCGTAGAGCACGCGGCCAGCGATGTCGCGGGTGGCGGCCTGGACCTCGGACTCGCCGCCCGTGACCGGCGGGGGGAGTGAAGCGCACCCGAATGAGACGAGCCCGAGAGCCACCGCGAGGCTGAGGATCTTCACGCGGTCAGCCTAGCAGCCCGAGGGAAGACGGTCCTTTCTATTGCCCCGATTGCGGCCTGACCCTTTCCGTGCGGCCGAAAAAGTGCTTCATTCTGGCTCAGGAGCTGAGTATGGCTGTGCTTGTTGGTTCTTCGGGGTCCGGTCGGGTGCTGCGGACGGCGCCTGCGCTGTTGCTGATGTGGGCGTGTCTGGGTCTCCCCAGCACCGCGATGGCCCTTCCGGGCTACGGCAACGTCGGGGACTTCGGTGCCCGGCCATATGTCTGCCAGACCTGTCACGTGGACGCCGGGGGTGGGTCTGACTGCGCGAGCATGGTGCCGTCGCGTGCGCCCTGCTTGAACCCCTACGGCACCAGCTACTACTCGTCGGGGTACGCCGCCACCACCGGCAGCAACCCCGACCTCGACTCGTGGACCAACACCTACGAGATCAACACCGCCCAGACGCTGCCGGGCTGGCCCGAGGGAGCCACCGAGGCCAGCTGCAACATGGAGACGTGCGCGTACTCCGTGGCAGCCACCACCTACAGCGCGTGGGGGAGCTACCAGAACTGCGCCGAGAACGTGCAGTGCCGCTCGTACCACACGTCATCCCAGCGCTACTACTTCGAGTTCCGCTGCCGCCCGGGCACGTCGGGGGTCGCCGGCACCAGCGCGCACAACTGGGGCTGCACGGACATCAACGAGTGTTCCGGGAACCCGTGTTCGCCGGGGGTCTGCAATCAGGACTCCCTCGCGAGCTGGGCCGCCCCGGGGTACTACTGCACCGGCTGCCCGTCGGGCTACTCGCTGAACGTGGGCTCGACGGCCTGCGTGCTGCAGAACGAGTGTCTGGCCAACCTGGACAACTGCCACGCCTCGGCGTCCTGCTTCGATCCTTCGAGCGCCCTGAGCAACTACACCTGCACCTGTCCGGCCGGCTACAGCGGCAACGGGCGCACGGGCCTCGGGAACACCGGCTGCACGGACATCAACGAGTGTGCCGCGAACCCCTGCGGCCCCAACGGCGTGAGCTGCTCGCAGACCCCCATCGGCTCGTGGAGCTCGCCTGGGTACTCGTGCACGTGCGCCACCAACTACGGCTTCAACGGCACCACGTGCGTGCTCACCAACGAGTGCACCACGCTGCCCACGCCGTGCACGGTGGGCCTCACCACTTGCCTCGACCCCACGCCGGCGCTGGCCAATGGGGACGCGCAGTGCACGTGCTTCGCGGGCTACACCGGCAACGGCCGCGTCGCGGGCACGAACTGCACCAACATCAACGAGTGCATGACCGGCGCCAACAACTGCTCGGCCAACGCCACCTGCATGGACACGCCGGGCTCGTTCACTTGCGCGTGCAGGCCCGGGACCACGGGCAACGGCGTCACCTGCACGGACACCAACGAGTGCGCCGCGCCGCAGCCCTGCGGAGTGGGCGGCAGCTGCGCCCAGATCCCGCTCGTCTCGTGGGCGGCGCCTGGCTACAACTGCACCTGCACGGCGGGCTACCAGAACAACGGCACCACCTGCGTGCTGCAGAACGAGTGCCTCGCCAACCTGGACGACTGCGTGGCGCGGTCCACGTGCAACGACCCGAGCGCGGCGGTGGGCGACTTCGAGTGCCCCTGCAACGCGGGCTACACGGGCAACGGGCGCGCCTCCGGCACCGGCTGCACCGACGTGGACGAGTGCGCCAACGACGAAGACAACTGCGCCGCGGAGGCCACCTGCACCAACACGGTCGCGTCCTACACGTGCGCCTGCAACCCCGGGTTCGACGGTGACGGCGAGACCTGCGTGGACATCGACGAGTGTTCGTCCGGCGCGAACGACTGCTCGCCCTTCGCGGACTGCGCCAACACCACGGGCAGCTTCGAGTGCACCTGCCGCACCGGCTTTCAAGGCACCGGCACCAACTGCATCGACGTGGACGAGTGCGTGGTGGACGACCCCTGCCTCGCGAACGAAGTCTGCATGAACCAGCTGGGCACGGAGCCCAAGTGCGAGTGCGTGCCGGGCTTCACGCGTGTGGAGAGCACCGGCCTCTGCACCCGCGCCTGCGGTGACGGCGTGCGTGGCCTCGGGGAGGGCTGCGACGACGCGAACACCGAGGTGGGTGACGGCTGCGACGCGACCTGCCTCGTGGAGCCGGGCTGGGCGTGCTTCGAGCCGCCCGGCAACCCCAGCCAGTGTACCAACCGCTGCGGTGACGGCGTCATCGACTACCCGGCCGAGGAGTGCGACCAGGGTGAGACCAACAGCGACACCGTGCCCGACGCTTGCCGGACGGTCTGTCGCCCAGCGACGTGCGGCGACGGGGTGCTCGACACGGGCGAGGCCTGCGACGACGGCGAAGGGAACTCGGCCACCGCCGAGAACGCCTGTCGCCCCACCTGCGAGCGCGCGTTCTGCGGGGACGGCATCGTGGACGACGGCGAGGTGTGCGACCCGGGTGTGGGTCTCGCCATCGAAGCCGAGCGCTGCGCCCAGCGCTGCTACGCCGACGCGGGCCTCGGTGGTCGCGGCGGTTGCTCGGTCACCGTGGGTCAGCGCGGAAGCGCCCCGGTCTGGGCTGCGCTCTTCTTGCTCGGACTCGCTGGCCTCACGCGGGCAGGGCGCGGCCGGCGGCGCTGAGGTGACTCGAACGGCTACTGCGCCATCCGCTGCGAGCGGGTGCGCAGGGAGCGGATGATCATGACCTGCACGGCGGCCACCAGCCCATGGCTGAAGTAGGGGTTGCCGTCGATCACGCGCCGAATCAGGCGGGTGGTCTCGCCCGGGTCGAAGGCGGACCAGCCGATGATGGCTGCCTCGCGCCACGGAAAGGCGTGCGTGTCGAAGCGGAAGCGCGCGCTCTCGAGGCTACCGCTCAGGCCGTCCACTTCGACGGCTCCGCCCGGCTCGGTCTCGCGCAGCACCATCTCGCCGCCCACGCTCACGAGGGGCACGGGGATCACCCAGCTGAAGCGTGTGCCACGCTCCGTGACGTCGATGGTGGCAGAGCGGCTGCCCTCCATCAGCGACTCCCCGAATTCTTCGGGCGACAGCATGATGCGGCGCATGCGCTCTACCGAAGTGCCGCTCCGCGCGAGCGAAGAGACGCCGTGCAGCGTGTTGCCCTCGAGGTGCAGGAACACCAGGTCGCCACGGCCCAGCAGGGCCGCATAGCGGTTGATGTCGTCGAACGTCGGGCGCGCGAGCGGACGCGGCGTGGGCGCGGGCGCGGTGTAGCCGTGGCGCCGCTGGGCCTCGTCCATGGTGGCCAGCAGCATGGTCATGGAGAGCGCGATGTTGATGGTGCGGTTGACGCTGTTGCCCCCCGACGCCATCTGCTGGCTGAGGTAGTTGGCGTCACGCATGTCGATGCGGGTGGCGAAGACCAGCACGCACGAGTCCGGCGTCTCCGGGTAGATGCGGAACAGGAAGCGCCCCACGCCCAGGTCCCCGTTGGTGCTGGTCACCTCGATCAGGTGCCCACGCGTGGGGTGCCCCGGGTAGACCGTCATCACGTTGTCGCCGCGCAGCGTGAAGATGGCCACGGTCCAGTGCCAGCTGTACGCCACCTGCAAGCCCTGCCGCGTGCGCACCTCCACTTCGTCGAGGGCGGGCATGAACGCGCCGTAGTTCTCGGGGTGGCTGACCACGTCGGCGACCAGGGCTGCGGGGGCGTGGATGCGCGCCATCAGGGTGATGGCGGGCAGCTCGGTCTGCTCGTTGCTGAACTCGGTGAGCATCACCGGGCCGTCGTCCAGGTGCGGCATCAGCACCTCGCGCTCGGCCGGCAGCAGCGCACGCAGGCGCGCCACGTCCGCGCCGATGGGGCTGGCCGGTGCCTGGGCCCGAGCCCCAGCATGGACTGTGTTCAGCGCCAGCAGCGCCAACACGCCGAGCGCGCGCGCCCACCCCGGATGGGGCACGGTGCGTAGGGGGGCGAGGGCAGAGCACGGACGCGGCGGCACCCGGCTCAGACGTTGCTCCGTCCGCGTTGCTTCAATGCGCATGCGCTCCGTGTAGCAGCCCGTCAGCGGGTCCGCAGCGCTTCGAGGTCGGCGTGAAGCGTTGGTCCCTCCTCCGACCGCTGGATACGTACTGCCAGGAGGCAGCCAGGGTGCCCCGGCAAGTCCATCAGGTGGTGGGCGCTGGCGGTGCTGCGAAGCGTCAGCCACTCGAGCGCGTCGCCCTCCGGCGAGCTCCCCCAGGCGCGCAGCAGGGTGCCCAGCACGTCGCGGTCCAGCGTGGTGCCGTCTCGGGACAGCGTCTGCCCCGTGGGCGCGTGCAGCACGGCCGCGCCCGTCACGCCCGACAGCGCGAGCGCGCCGTGCACCAGGTCGCTCAGGCTCGTGAGCCAGTTCGGCGTGGACCACATGCCGGTGATCCCATCGAGCGACACGTCGAAGTCGGTGTCCGTGACCGGTGGCCGGCTGCTCGCCGCGTGATGCTCGAGCCCCAGCTCGGCCAGCGAGTAGGTGAACTCCTTGGGGTAGCGCTGCGCACTGGGGACGAAGACCGCCTCGGCTCGCTTCATGGCTTCGAGGTTGTCGAGCCGAGCCCGCAGCCAGCGCGCGAGCTGCTGCCTCAGCGCCGCCTCCTCGGCGAGGCCCCACTCCACCAACACGGTGCAGAAGTTACGGCCACTCGACCGGCAGTCATCGAGCACCGCCCGCAGATCCTCGGCGGGTACGCTGGGCCCCACCAGCTCCGGCAGCGACACCGGGTTGGACGAGAGCTGCACCCACGCGAGGCGACCCTCCACGATGTGGGCGCGCCCGAACACCCCCCCGGAGCGCAGCGTCAGCTCGCCCGTCTCTCCGCTGTCGAGCACCTCCTCGAGGGCCTCGATGACGCGGCGTGGCGCCAGCTGCTCTAGCGTGCGCAGGCCGGTCTTGAGGCGGCCCACCAGCTCCATGTGGTCTACCGGCCGGCTCACCGTGTCGTCCGCGCCGGCGTCGAGAGCGTCCAGCGTGTCGTCGCGGGCGCCCTGCCGGGTGACCGCGATGATGTAGAGCGGGCGACCCGAGGCGCGCAGCCGGCCGGCCAGGTCGGCCTCGGCCAGGACGTCCGCGTCCACCACCACCAGGCGCGCTTGCGGGAGCGCCTCGAAGAGCTCGAGCGCCGCGTCCGCCGAGTCGGTCTCCTCCACCAGGTAGCCGGCGCGCCGCAAGGCCTTGCCCACGAACGCTCGCGTGGTGCGCTCGGGGTCGACCAGGATCAGCGCGGCGTCCGTCGGGGTGCTGCTCACCCCTTCACTCTATCCGATGCACCGCAGCAAGACCCCGATGGTTGCGCGGGATTGGTCGTTTCGGGCGCGGACGTGGCATCCTCGCGGTGATGTACTGTCAAGCTTGCGGCGCCAAGAACACCGACGACGCGCGGTTCTGCAACATGTGTGGGTCCAGCATCGCGGCGGCTGGCACTCCCGGGGGACCCATCGCAGCCGCCACCCAGCTGGGCGTGGGGCTGCCGTCCAACGCGGACCCGAAGGCCCAGAACGTGCCACTCGGGCTCGCGGCCACCGTGCAGGGTCCGTTGATGACGGCGCCAGGGGCCAGCCCCGCAGCAGGTGCCGCCGCCAGCACCGCGAGTCCAGCGGCCCGCCCTCCTGCAGGGTCTGCGGCCGCTGCGCCCAAGTACGACTTCGCGCCCCACACGGCCGAGCTCCAGGGGCCCACGGGCTACCTGCCGTCCGCCATGAACAACACCATGAGCGTGTCGCTCGAGGCCATCGGCGTGCGCTCCAGCCGCCGCACGTGGGGGGCCATCGCGCTCGCCTCGGTCGCGCTCATGGCGCTCGGCGCCCTCATGATGCACTTCGCCGATCGCAGCGACCCGGCCGCCCAGCCTACCGGCGGCGCCTCCCCGGACGACCCCTTCATCATCGGGACACCCGTGCCCGAAGGCGAAGAGCTGCCCGGCGTGGACTTTGTGTCGGGCACCAACGAGGAGCCCGGTGGTACCGGCGGTGGCACCGGGGGAACGGGCACCGGGGGCACGGGCGGCACAGGGGCCGTGGCTGCGACAACCGGCACCAGCGGAACGGGCGCGACCGGGAGCACGGGGTCCGCTAGTAGCATGAGCCCTACCGGCACCACCGGCAGCACGGGGGCGACGGGCAGCACCGGCTCTACGGGCAGCACGGGGTCCAGCAGCATGACCGCAACGGGGTCCACCACCGGCACGGGTTCCACGGGCGGCACGGGTAGCACGGGCTCGACGGGCAGCACGGGTTCCACGGGTTCCACCGGCAGCACGGGAGGGACGGATGGCACCGGTGCCCCAGACGGCAACGAGGAGCCCGAGCCCGCCGAGGACCCCCCGCCCGGCGGCGACGCCGAGCCCGGCGAGCGCGACATCGAGATGGATATGTACGCGGGCCGCGTGCGCTTCCTGATCCGCCGCTACTACGCCGCGCGCGCGCAGACCTGCTTCGACCGCGCCACGCGCGTGAACCCCTCGCTGTCCGGGTCGGTCACCATCGGCATGACCATCGGGCCCGACGGCGCGGTCTCGGCCGCCCGGGTGGCGCGCAACACCACCAGTGACGACAGCCTCGGAACGTGCTTGCAGAACGAGGTCCGGCAGTGGCGTCTGTCTCCGCCCCCGGGCGGCGAGAGCGTCATGATGAACCTGCCGTTCTCACGCTGAGAGAGGACCCGCATGGCCCACGGCGACGAGCTGCTGATCGTGGACGGCACCCCCGCCCACCGCGACGGCATGAAGCGCCTCTTCGAGGGCGAAGGCTACGTGTGCACCGCGGTCGAGACCATCTCGGACGCGCGCGACCACGTGGTGCGCAAGTTCTTCCCCGCGGCGCTGGTGGACGTGGACGTCGAGCGCGCCGGCGCGGGCCTCGACCTGGTGCGCCTCATCCGCGAGCGCAGCCCGAAGACCGCCATCGTGGTGGTCACCGTGCGGCGCACGTTCGAGCTCGCCATCGACGCCTTCCGCGAGGGCGCCATGGACGTGGTGCTCAAGAAGCCCGAGCAGGTGGACTACCTGAAGCAGCGCGTGGCCGTGGCCATGGGCCGCCACCGCATCCAGCAGGGCGACACGGGCATCCTCACCGAGGTCAGCTCCGTGCTGGACGAGTCCTTCCGCATCCTGCTGAAGATGGCGCGGCACGTCTATCACGACGTCTCCGTGGGGGCGATGGCCAACTACCGGCCGCGCGTGCTGTTCGTGGACAGCGACCAGGGCTTCATCCAAGAGCTGGCTGGGCTGATCCAGGGGAAGGGCTGGGAGGTGGGCGCCGAGATGAACGGCGGCGCGGCCCTCGACAAGGCCAGCAGCGAGAACTTCGACCTGGTGGTGGTGCGCGAGAACCTCATGGACCTGCGCGGCACCATGGTCATTCGTGCCGTGCAGACGCGGCGCGCCGAGACGCTGGGCCTGCTGTACAGCGACCCGGGCCCCGAGGGGCGCATGGAGCGCTACGCCGAAGGGCGCAGCATCGACGTCATCCGCCCGTTCGAGGGCGCCGCGCACTTGATCGCCAAGGTGGACGAGCTGGTGGCCGAGCTGGGTGGCATGCAGCTGGACCGTCGCGTAATTCAAGCCTTCCGCGGTGACCACGACGAGTACTTCCGCCATTACGCGGAGCTGAAGCTCAAGATCGACCGCATGCTGGACTGGGAGAGTACCTCGCGGTACCCCCACACTGAAGCGCTTCCCTCTCTCGACGGGCATCACGCTCGCCGGCGACTACTACGAACCCCAGCTCGCCGCTGACGCAGCCCCCAGCGCCCCGGCGCCGCTGGTGCTGTTCCTGCACGGTGGCGGTCAGACCCGGCACGCGTGGGGAGGCGCCGCCGCTCGCCTTGCCGAGGCCGGCTTCCCCACGCTGACCGTGGACCACCGCGGTCACGGCGACAGCTCGTGGGCCGAAGACGGGGACTACCTCTTCCCGCGCTTCGCCGATGACCTCGACGCGCTGCTGCCGCTGCTCGGCGAGAAGCCCATCATCGTGGGGGCGTCACTGGGTGGCCTGAGCGCCATGGCGGTGGAGGCTCGTCACCCGGCGGCGGTCTCGTCTGGCATCGTGCTGGTGGACGTCACGCCGCGCCTCGAGCGCGAGGGCGTGATGCGCATCATCGAATTCATGCAGGAACGCAAGGACGGCTTCGCATCGCTCGACGAGGTGTCCGCGTTCGTCGCGTCGTTCCTGCCGCATCGTCCCAAGCCGCAGCGCAGCAGCGGGCTCGAGAAGAACCTCCGCCGCGGCGAGGACGGCCGCTATCGCTGGCACTGGGATCCGCAGGTGCTCAACGCCTGGACCCCCGGGCGCTACTCCGACAGCGAGGCGCAGAGCCTGATCGAGGACCGCCTCGAGGCCGCCAAGCGCTTGGACGTCCCCGTGCTGTTGGTGCGCGGCCGCATGAGCGACGTGGTCAGTGAGGACAGCGTCCGGGAGTTCCTGGGCTGCTGCCCGCACGCCGAGTACGTGGACCTCGAGGGGGCCGCCCACATGGTGGCCGGGGACAAGAACGACGCGTTCGGGGAGGTGGTGCTCGACTTCGTTCAGCGTCTGCGCCATAAGTAGAACATGTTCTACTGCTCCACGGCGTCGCCCGCTGGGGCCTCTCACGCGGAGCGAGCGACATGGCGGTGGATCCGGAACTCTTCAAGCAAGGCCTGCGCCGCTGGGCGAGCGGCGTCACGGTGGTCACCACCAAGAGCGGCGACAAGCCCCACGGCATGACGGTCTCCGCCTTCTCGAGCGTCTCGGCCGACCCCCCGCTGGTGCTCGTGTGCGCCAACCGCAACTCGCGCACCCACGCCGTCATCCGCGAGGGTGGGCGCTTCACGGTGAACGTGCTGGCCTCGGACCAGCAGGACGTGAGCGCGGTGTTCTCATCGTCCAAGCTGGAGGACTCGCGCTTCGACCACGTGGCTTGGCGCCCGGGCCTCGGTGGCGTGCCGCTCATCGACGGCGCGCTGGTGAACCTCGAGTGCCGCGTGGAGCACAGCCACGACCACGGCAGCCACACCATCTACATCGGCTACGTGGAGGTCGCGCATGTCGCGGATAAGCGGCCGCTGCTTTACTACGACGGGGCCTACCGCGACGTCGGTTGAGGGGCCGCAAGCGCGCGGGTCACCGGGCCGAAAAGGAGGCCGCGCCCGTCGATTCGGGAGTTCGTATCGGCTCGCGAACCAGCCGGGCGAGTCTGGTCATCTCGGGGGTGCATCCGCTCACGCGGAGGTCGCAGCGCGCCACGTCGAAGGTGACGCCGGTCTCTCGCACGTGCGTCTCGAAGAAGAACCCGCCCACTCGTGCGATGTCCTGGCTGTACGAGAGAAGACCGCGCGCGATCACCGCGCCGTCCGCGTCCACCACGAGCGTCTCGTGATACGCAATGTCACTCACGTCACCGTCCGTGGTGGACTCCTCGCGAACCCAATCGACGACCGTCTCGAGGCTCTGGATCCGCGTCGATGTTCTGGCGCTGGAGCCGCACCGCCGAGAAAGCGAGCGCCGAGCGGTTCCGCAGGGACGCGCTCCAGATGATCCGCGCCGAGGCACAGCTCGACCCACCCTGCGATCCGGGAGCACAGCGCACGGCCGTGACGAACCGATCGGTGCCGCGCTCTGCGTTGCAGATCTCGTTCACTTCCGCGCGCTCGCTGGGGCTGACGGGTCCCATGCTGACAAAGCACGCCTCGCGCCGCGAGATCCGATACACCAACAAGATGACACGTCCGTCGCTGTCCGCGGGCGCCGCCACGGCGGCGATGACGGATGGAACCGCGAGCTCGACGTCATGAAGCAAACGGACGACCTCCCGGCTGGCGCCCCGGTCGATGCTGGCGAGCGCCGAGAGACGCGCAGCTTCGCTCGACTCACTGGCAGCTACGTGCGTGCTCGTGCTGAGCACGATAAGCGCCGTAGCGCACGCTACAACCATCGATGCTCGGGGTCGTGGTGTCATGAAGGTCCTCGCTGCGGCGCACGGCGAGCACGCCTGTCAGTCGTCTTGCGCGGACCGTTGTACGCCGGCGCGACTTTCCCCGCCACATGGTGCAGATCGCGCCGCTGCATCCGTCGGCGCGCTCATGTACCTATGGCCAGCGCCGGCGCAACGGCACCAGGCACGCCCTGGTTCGACGCGACTCGCGCCGCCTGCGCCTCGTTCCGCATCACCTTCGCGGTGCGTCCGTTCCCGTCTTCCTGCCAGCCGGGCGGCATGAAGAACGCGCCCAGCTTGCCGCGCAGCGTCTTGGCGCGCGCCGCGTCGCGGAAGATGGCGGCCCACTCGTGGAACGCGATGCGCACGGGGTTGTAGGTCTCGATGTTGGTGGTCAGGCCGTAGTCCACCTTTTCGTCGGGCAGCTCGGCCTGGAACGTGCCGAAGAGCTTGTCCCAGATGATGAGGATGCCGGCGTGGTTGCGGTCCAGGTACAGCGCGTTGCGGCCGTGGTGCACACGATGGTGAGACGGCGAGTTGAAGACCAGCTCGAACCAGCCCATCGAGCCGATGAGCTCCGTGTGGATCCAGTACTGGTAGACCAGGCTGATGGTCTGCGCGAGCACGATCATCTCCACGCTGAAGCCCAGCAGCGGCAGCGGGATCCAGAACAGCGGCCCGGTGAGCGGCGTGGTCCAGCTCTGGCGCAGCGCGGTGGACAGGTTGTAGTGCGTGGACGAGTGGTGGTTGACGTGGGCCGCCCACAGCGCGCGCACCTCGTGGTGGCTGCGATGGAACCAGTAGTAACAGAAGTCCTCGGCCACGATGAGCAGCACCACGCCCCACCACGTGAAGGGGATGTCGAAGACGCGGAACTGGTAGAGGAAGAGGTAGAGCGCGACCGCCACCAGCTTCGCGCCCAGGTTCACGCCCAGCATGCCGAGACCCATGGCGAGCGAAGCCGCGCTGTCCTTGCCCGTGTAGCCAATCAGCCCGCTGGCCGCGTCTTCACGCTGCCGGTGCACCAACAGGCGCCACTCCACCAGCATGGAGACGATGAAGAACGGGATGACGTAGTAGATGGGCTCCATCACACGCTTCCTTTCGCGGGGACTCGGTTGCTTGCTTCACTCTTCGCGCGGGCGGCGGCGTTGGCGGCCACGGCGCCCCGCATCAGCTCTTGGCGGGCGATGCGCTCGATCAGCGCGAGCTCACGCTCGCCGTTCTCGTGGGTGGGGATGACGCTCGCGGCGAGCGCGGCGCCCTGCATCATGTTCATGATGCTGAGGATCATCGGGTCGAAGTCGGGGTTGTGATCCGCGGCCGCCGGGAAGAGCGCGCGCGCCTCGGCCAGCAGGTTCTGCCGGTGCGCCGCGAGCACGGGGGTGACCAGCGCCGCCAGCTCCGCATCGGTGCGCGCCGCGAGGTACAGCTCGAAGGCGCCCTGCAGCTTGGGCGAGCAGAAGATCTCCCAGAGGATGCCCACCGCCGCGCCCAAGCGGTCGGGCCGCGCGTCACGCACCAGCTTCTGGCGGAACTCCTCCACCAGCTCGGTGAACAACTGCTGCAGGGCCTCACCCAGCAGCGCGTGCTTGCTGGGGAAGTGCTTGAACAGCGCCCCCTGGCTGACCTGCGCCCGCTTGGCGATGGAGGTGGTGGACGCGCCCGCGTAGCCATCGGCCACCAGCGCGTCCACGGCGGACGCCAGCAGACGCGCCCGGGTGGCGATGCTGCGGGCTTGGCTCGGGACGTTGCTCGGCGAACTCATGAGCCCACTGTAGTCGCGCGGAAAGAAAGTGACAAGTCACTTTCTTTGTCGGTGATGATTTAGTCGCCGAGATGGCCTGTGAGGGGTCTGGCGGTGTGCGCGCAGGTAGGGTAGGCGCGCCGAATTCCACAGTGATTTACGCGGCTGATACGCGAAATGACCGAACGGTGACAAAAGCAATTGGCCTCTCGGGCTAAGTCGAGATGCGTGGTGTGGTGCGATGTGCGCCGCGCTCCGGAGCTCCATGACCGTCGCCGATTTGATCCCCCTCGGGGCCGTACGGACGTCTACCCCCCCAGCGTTCGAGGCCTCCGCGCTCGTCGCGGCTGCGCACGCATTCCGTCGTCCTGCCTTCATCGTCCGTGACCCGCAGAGCGGCACCGTGGGCGTCGCCCTCGAGGGTGACGCGCTCTCCACCCGCGAGCTGAACGGCCACCCCACGTTCCCGCTGCTGGGCTCGCTGCCCGCGCTGTACCCCGAGTGGCTGGGCGACCGCGGGTTCAACGAGGTGCACGGCACGCGCTTCGCGTACATCGCCGGCGCCATGGCCAACGGCATCGCCACCACGGACTTGGTCATCGCCATGGCCGAGAACGGGATGATCGGGTTCTTCGGCTCGGCCGGGCTCGTGCGCCCGCGCGTGGAAGCGGCGCTCGACACGCTGACCGCGCGCCTCGGCGACCGGCTGCCGTGGGGCATGAACTTGATCCACTCGCCCAACGAGCCGGACCTCGAGGAGTCCATCGCGGACCTGTACATCCGGCGCGGCGTGCGGCGCGTCTCCGCGTCGGCCTACATGGGCCTCACCGAGCCCATCGTGCGCTACGCGTGCACGGGTCTGCGCCGTGGGCCCGAGGGTCGCATCGAGCGGCAGAACTACGTGTTCGCCAAGATCAGCCGGCCCGAGACGGCGCGGCGCTTCTTGATGCCGGCCCCCAAGGCCATCCTGGACGCGCTGGTCAGCAAGGGGCAGCTCACGCGCGAAGAGGCCGAGCTGGCCGCGCTCGTGCCGGTGGCCGAAGACGTCACCATGGAGGCCGACTCGGGTGGCCACACGGACAACCAGACGCTCACGGCGGTGTTCCCGGTGATCATGCGCCTGCGCGACGACCTCACGCGCGAGTACGGCTACACGCGGCCCATTCGCGTGGGTGCGGCGGGCGGCCTCGGCACTCCGTCGGCCATCGCGGCGGCGTTCTCGCTGGGCGCGGCCTATGTGCTCACCGGCTCGGTGAACCAGGGCACGCTGCAGGGCGGCCTCTGTGAGCACGGCAAGCAGCTCTTGGCGCAGGCGGCCATGGGCGATGTCATCATGGCGCCGTCGGCCGACATGTTCGAGCTGGGGGTCAAGGTGCAGGTGCTCAAGCGCGGCACGCTGTTCGGGCCACGCGCGCTCAAGCTCTACGAGATCTACACCCGTTACGAGAGCCTCGAAGCGCTGCCCGACGACGTGCGCGCGCCGCTCGAGAAGCAGATCCTGGGGCAGCCCTGGCAGACCGTGTGGCAGGGCACGCGCGACTTCTTCCTCACGCGCAACCCCGCCGAGGTGGCGCGCGCCGAGCGTGAGCCCAAGCACAAGATGGCGCTGGTGTTCCGCTGGTACCTGGGCCTGTCCTCCAAGTGGGCCATCAGCGGCGACGAGACGCGCCGCATGGACTACCAGATCTGGTGTGGCCCCGCGCAGGGCGCCTTCAACGACTGGGTGCGCGGCAGCTTCTTGGAAGCGCCCAGCGCGCGTGACGCCGTCCAGATCGCCTTCAACTTGCTGGAGGGCGCCGCGGTCATCACGCGCGCTCAGCAGCTCCGCTCCTACGGCGTGCCCATGCCCGCGGCCGCCTTCGACTTCTCCCCCCGACCTCTCGCGTGAACCCCATGACCAAGACCAACGACTGCCCCATCGCGATCGTCGGCATCAGCTCCCTGATGCCGGGCTCCATCCACGCCGACGGCTTCTGGCGTGACATCCTCGGGGGCAAGGACCTGATCACGGACGTGCCCGCGTCGCACTGGCTCATCGAGGACTACTACGATCCCGATCCCAGCGTGCCGGACAAGACCTACGCGAAGCGTGGCGCCTTCCTGCCGGACGTGGACTTCGACCCCATGGCGTGGGGCGTGCCGCCGAACATCGTGCCGGCCACCGACACCAACCAGCTGCTGGCGCTCATCGTGGCGAAGCAGGTGCTGGAAGACGCCGCGCGCGGGCAGTTCCAGGACATGGACCGCGAGAAGATGAGCATCATGCTCGGCGTCACCTCGGCGCAAGAGCTGCTGGGCTCCATGGTCAGCCGCCTGCAGCGCCCCATCTGGGTGAAGGCGCTGCGTGACGCGGGCCTGCCCGAGAGCGAAGTGCAGAACGTCTGCGCGCGCATCTCGGCGGAGTACACGCCGTGGCAAGAGAGCACCTTCCCGGGCGTGCTGGGCAACGTGGTGGCGGGCCGCATCGCCAACCGCTTGGACCTGCACGGCACCAACTGCGTCACGGACGCGGCCTGCGCCAGCACGTTCTCGGCCTTGTCCATGGCGGTGAACGAGCTTCGTCTCGGTGACAGCGACCTCGCCATCGCGGGCGGCGCCGACACCATGAACGACATCTTCATGTACATGTGCTTCAGCAAGACGCCCGCGCTGAGCCCGTCGGGAGACTGCCGTCCGTTCTCGGACCAGGCCGACGGCACCATGCTGGGCGAGGGCATCGCCATGGTGGCGCTCAAGCGCCTGAGCGACGCGGAGCGCGATGGCGACCGCGTGTACGCCGTGATCACCGGCATCGGCACGTCCAGCGACGGCCGCAGCAAGAGCGTCTACGCGCCGGTCCCCGAGGGCCAGGCTCGCGCGCTGCGCCGCGCGTATGACCTCGCGGGCTATGGCCCCGACACCGTGGAGCTGGTGGAGGCTCACGGCACGGGCACCAAGGCGGGCGACGCGGCCGAGTTCGGCGGCCTCGACACCGTGTGGAACGAGGCGGGTCGCGAAGACCGCCAGTGGTGCGCGCTCGGCTCCGTGAAGTCGCAGATCGGCCACACCAAGGCGGCGGCCGGCGCGGCGGGTCTCATCAAGGCGGTCATGGCGCTGCACCACAAGGTGCTGCCGCCCACCACCAAGGTGGATGCGCCCAACCCCAAGCTGAAGCTCGAGCAGAGCGCGTTCTACCTGCCCACCAAGGCGCGCCCGTGGGTGCGCGGCAGCGATCACCCGCGCCGCGCGTCGGTCAGCTCGTTCGGCTTCGGCGGCAGCAACTTCCACATCGCCCTCGAGGAGTACACGGGCGCGAGCGCGCGGCAGGACCGCACGCGGGCCTATGTCAGCGAGCTGGTGGTGGTGACCGGTGGCAGCGCGGCCGACGTGGCGGCCAAGTGCCGTGCGCTCGCGGGTGAGGTGGAGGCCTGCACCGACGCGGGCATGCTCATGTTCCTGGCGCAGGCGTCTCAGCTGGCGTTCGACGCCGCCGCTTCGCAGCACGGCGCGCGCGTGGCCGTGGTGGCCAAGAGCGAGGCCGAGCTGGTGCAGAAGCTGCGGCAGGCGGCCGAGCTGGCCGACAAGGGCGTGGCGAGTGACCGCCCGGGGGGAGTGTCCTTCGGCCTGGGTGTCCACGACGGCGGTGTTGCGCTGCTCTTCCCGGGGCAGGGCAGCCAGTACATCGAGATGGGTCGCGAGGTCGCGGTCTCGTTCGAAGAGGTGCGCTCCGCGTGGGACACGGCGGCCAGCCTCGCGCTCGCCAGCGACAAGCTGCACGACGTGGTCTTCCCGCGCTCGCAGTTCACCACCGACGAGCAGAAGCGCGCGGCGGACAAGCTGACCGCCACCGAGTGGGCGCAGCCCGCCATCGGCACGCACAGCCTCGGGCTCTTGCGCTTGCTGCGCGCGCTCGGTGTCACGCCGGCCGCCGTGGGCGGCCACAGCTTCGGTGAGGTCATGGCGCTCGCCGCCGCAGGGGCCATCAGCGAGAGCGACGCCATCCGCATTGCACGTCGCCGTGGCGAGCTGATGCGCGACGCGGCGCAGACGCCCGGCTCCATGCTGGCCGTCACGGCCACGGTGGAGGTGCTGCGCCCCAAGCTCGAAGCCTACGGCGAGGACGTGGTCATCGCGAACCACAACGCGCCGGAGCAGGTGGTGCTCTCGGGCCCCACGGCCGCCATCGACGCGGTGGAAGCCAAGCTCAAGGCCGACGGCCTGCGCGCCACGCGCCTCTCGGTGGCCACGGCGTTCCACAGCAAGGTGGTCTCCGCGTCCACGGTGCCGTTCAAGGAGTTCCTGGCGGACATCGCGTTCACGGCGCCGAGCGTGCCCGTGTACGCCAACTCGGAGGCCGCGCCCTATCCGGCGGACCCGGCCGCCGCGCGCGCCATCCTGGGCCAGCAGATCGCGGAGCCCGTGCGCTTCGTGGAGCAGGTGCGCGCCATGCACGCCGCTGGCTGCCGCACCTTCGTGGAGGTGGGGCCGGGCTCGGTGCTCACGGGTTTGGTGGGCCGCATCCTGGGTGACGTGCCGCACAGCGCCATCGCCCTCGACCGCAAGGGCAAGGACGGCGAAGAGGCGCTCGTGCAGTCGCTCGCCAAGCTGGTGGCGGCGGGCGTGCCCATGACGCTCGCGCCGCTGTCCGCGGGGCTGCGTGTGGCCGAGGATCCGCGCTTGCGCGTGAAGCCCAAGATGGCCCTCAAGCTGAACGGCTCCAACTACGACAAGCCATACCCGCCGAAGGGCGGCGCGGCGGCGCTGCCGAAGCCCAACCCCGAGCGCGTGGTGGCGCCGGTGGTGGCTGCGGCTCCTGCGAAGGTGGCCGCTCCGAGCGCGCCTGCCGTGGCTCGTGCCTCGGCGCCGGTGGTGACTCACACCGAGCCCACCGTGGCTCGCGTGGCGCCCGCGCCCGTGGCGCAGCCCGTGCCCGTGGCGCAGCCGGTGCATTCCGCGCCCGTCGCCGCTCCCGTGATGGCGCACAGCCCCGTGGGGGCCAGCTCCGACTGGCTCGCTGCCTATGCAGCCATCCAGCAGCAGACCGCCGAGGCGCACTCGGCGTTCCAGTCGGCCATGGCGCAGTCGCACTCGGCGTTCCTGCAGTCCGCGCAGACCTCGGTGTTCGGCATGACCACGCTCGCGGGCGTGGGTGTGGTGGCTCCCACGGCGGTCGCAACGCCGGCGTTCGCGCCGCTCGCAACGCCGGTCTTCGCGGCTCCCGTTCCTGCCGTGCATGTGGTACCCGCGGCGGCTGGCCCCGTCGCTCCGGCCCCCACCGTGGCGGCGCCAGCGCCGGCTCCCGCTGTGGCGGCCCCAGCGCCCGTGCGCGCTGCAGCGCCTGCGCCCGTGCAAGCGGCGCCCGTCGTGGCCGCGAAGAGCGTCGCCGCGCCCGCTGCGGCCGCGCCCACGCCCGGTCGTGACCTGCGCAAGCTCATGCTGCAGGTGGTGTCGGACAAGACCGGCTACCCCGAGGAGATGCTGGGGCTCGAGATGGACCTCGAGGCCGACCTGGGCGTGGACTCCATCAAGCGCGTCGAGATCCTGAGCACCATGCGCGAGCGCGAGCCCGGTCTGCCGGACGTGGACGCGGGCGAGATGGCCAAGTTGCGCACCCTGGGCGAGATCGTGGCCTACATGGGCGCGAGCGGGCCGGTCGGCGCGAGCGTGGCTCCTGCGGCCGCAGCTCCCGTGGCGGCGACCAAGTCGGCTGCGCCGGGGCGTGATCTCCACAAGCTCATGCTGCAGGTGGTGTCCGAGAAGACGGGCTACCCCGAGGAGATGCTGGGCCTCGAGATGGACCTCGAGGCCGACCTGGGCGTGGACTCCATCAAGCGGGTGGAGATCCTGAGCACCATGCGCGAGCGCGAGCCGGGGCTTCCGGACGTGGACGCGGGCGAGATGGCCAAGCTGCGCACGCTGGGCGAGATCGTGGCCTACATGGGCGCGAGCGGTCCGGTCGCCACGAGCGCTGCGGCGGCTCCTGTGGCTGTTGCTGTGGCGGCCCCGAAGGCAGCCGGTCGCGACCTGCATCAGCTGATGCTGCAGGTGGTGTCGGAGAAGACGGGCTACCCCACGGAGATGCTGGGGCTCGAGATGGACCTCGAGGCCGACCTGGGCGTGGACTCCATCAAGCGGGTGGAGATCCTGAGCACCATGCGCGAGCGCGAGCCGGGGCTTCCGGACGTGGACGCGGGCGAGATGGCCAAGCTGCGCACGCTCGGTGAGATCGTGACGTACATGGGCGGCAGCGCGAGCGCGGCCCCTGCGGCCGTGGCGGCTCCGGTGTCAGCGGCGGCTCCGAAGGCGGCCGGGCGCGACCTGCACCAGCTGATGCTGCAGGTGGTGTCGGAGAAGACGGGCTACCCCACGGAGATGCTGGGCCTCGAGATGGACCTCGAGGCCGACCTGGGCGTGGACTCCATCAAGCGTGTCGAGATCCTGAGCACCATGCGCGAGCGCGAGCCGGGGCTTCCGGACGTGGACGCGGGCGAGATGGCCAAGCTGCGCACGCTCGGTGAGATCGTGACGTACATGGGCGGCAGCGCGAGCGCGACCCCTGCGGCCGTGGCGGCCCCGGTGGCAGCGGCGGCTCCGAAGGCGGCCGGGCGCGACCTTCACCAGCTGATGCTGCAGGTGGTGTCGGAGAAGACGGGCTACCCCACGGAGATGCTGGGCCTCGAGATGGACCTCGAAGCGGACCTGGGCGTGGACTCCATCAAGCGGGTGGAGATCCTGAGCACCATGCGCGAGCGCGAGCCGGGTCTTCCGGACGTGGACGCGGGCGAGATGGCCAAGCTGCGCACGCTCGGTGAGATCGTGACGTACATGGGCGGCAGCGCGAGCGCTGCGTCCAGTGCCCCAGCGGTCAGCCAGTCGGTCGCGGCGCCCGTCGCCGTCAGCGTCCCCTCGGCGGCCCTCGGTCGCTTTCCCCTGCGCCTAGTCAGCGCCCCCGCGCTCGGCTTCTCGCTGCCCGGCCTCTACCGCGTGAAGCGGCTGGCCATCACCTCGGAGGGCACCGGCGTCGCCGAGGCCCTCGCGGCGCAGCTCGCTTCCCAGGGCGTGCGGGCCGAGGTCGTCCATGCAGTCTCCGAGCTCGCCGCCGATGTCGACGGCGTCATCTTCCTCGGCGGCCTCTCTGCCATGGCCGACGTGGACGCCGCGCTCGCCGTGCAGCGCGAGGCGTTCTTGGCTGCCAAGCGCCTGGCCGCGGGTGCCAGCCAGCGTCCCTCGGTGTTCGTCACCGTGCAGGACACCGGGGGTGACTTCGGCCTCGGCGGCTCGCCGCGCGCGTGGCTCGGTGGTCTGCCGGGCCTCGTGAAGACCGCCGCGCTCGAGTGGTCGGACGTGGGCGCGCGCGCCATCGACTTGGACCTCGGTGAGCTCCCGGCGGCCGACGTCGGCGCGCTCATCGCCCAAGAGCTCCTGGCCGGCGGCCTAGAGATCGAGGTGGCTCTCACCCCCACGGCCAGCGACAAGCGCCACACGCTCGAGAGCTACCGTGAGGACCTCGACCCGAACGCCGATGCCACGCCGCGCCTCGGGCCCACCGACGTGGTGCTGGCCTCCGGCGGCGCCCGCGGCGTCACGGCGCGCACGCTGGTCGCGCTGGCCCAGAAGACCTGCGCGCGCTTCGTGCTGCTGGGTCGCAGCCCGCTCACCGAAGAGCCCGCCTCTGTGCGTGGGCTCACTGCCGATGCAGACCTCAAGCGCGCGCTCCTGGGCGACGCCAAGGCGCGCGGCGAGGCCATCACCCCCGCAGGTCTCGGCCAGCAGGTGGCTGCCATCCGCGGCGCCCGTGAGGTGCACCAGACGCTCGCCGACATCGAGGCCGCTGGCGGCCTGGTGCGCTACGTGCCGGTGGACGTGCTCGACGAGGCCGGCATCGCCAGCGCGCTCGAGAGCGTGCGCGCCGAGTGGGGCCCCATCACGGCGGTCGTCCACGGCGCGGGTCTGCTCGCCGACAAGCGCATCGATGACAAGACCGTGGAGCAGTTCGAGCGCGTCTTCCGCACCAAGGTGGACGGCCTGCGCGTGCTGCTCTCGGCCACGCGCCGCGACCCGCTCAAGGCGCTGGTCATGTTCTCGTCGGTGGCCGGTCGCTGCGGCAACCAGGGCCAGTGCGACTACGCCATGGCCAACGAGACGCTCAACAAGGTGGCCGCGCTCGAGAAGCTGCGGCGCGGCGGCGACCTCAGCGTCAAGTCGCTCAACTGGGGCCCGTGGGAGGGCGGCATGGTCACGCCCGAGCTGAAGGCGCACTTCGACGCCATGGGCGTGCCGCTCATCCCGCTCGAGGTCGGCGCGCGCATGCTGGTGGACGAGCTGCGCGTCAGCACCAGCACGGCCCCCGTGGAGATCGTGCTGGGCGGTCAGCCTCGCCCCGAGTCGCTGCTGGACGTGGGCGGCGCCGAGCGTGACAAGGTCTTCAACCTGCGCGTGCATCGCGTCACGCACCCCTACCTCGACCACCACCGCGTGAAGGGTGTGGCCGTGGTGCCCGTGGTGCTCGTGCTCGAGTGGTTCGCGCGTGCGGCGCGTGCGGCGTGCCCGGAGCTGCTCTTCGTGGGCTGCCGCGACGTGAAGGTGCTCAAGGGCATCACCCTGCCGGAGTTCGACGGCGCCGGTGACCGCTTCGAGGTGCACGCCCGCAAGATGAGCAACGGCGTGGGCGCGCTCTACGCGCTCGAGCTGCGCTCGGTCAGCGGCACGCGCCACTACATGGCCACCGCGGTGCTCGAGCCGCAGCGCCCCACGCCCCGTCCGCTCAAGGCGCCTCCGCAGGGCCTCGGCCCCATCCGCCCCAGCGTCTACGCCGAGGACGGCAGCGGCGTGCTCTTCCACGGAGAAGACTTTCGCGTGGTGCGCGACGTGCAGCTGGGCACCGACGGCCTGTCCGCCTTGCTGGTGGGCACACACGAGAAGGCCTGGCTCCCCGACACGTGGCAGACCGACCCGGCGCTGCTCGACGGGGGCCTGCAGCTCGCGCTGCTGTGGACCGAGCACGCGCTCGGCCGCGCCTCGCTGCCCACGGGCCTCGGCGCGCTGCACGTCTACAAGCCCGGCGCCCCCGCCGGTGAGCTGCGCGCCACGCTGCACGCCCGCGAGGCCACCAGCGCGAAGGCGGTGACCGACGTGTCGTTCGTCGATGCGGGTGGCGAGCTCGTGGCGTCGCTCGAGGGCGTCGAGACCCACGTCCTCCCGTGACCTCGCGCGCGACCGAGACCACCATGCGCTTCTCTCCCATCGCCATCGTCGGGCACGCGTGTGTGCTGCCCGGCGCGCTCGACCCCACAGAGCTGATCACGGCCGTCCTCGAGGCTCGTGACCTGCTCGGCCGGGTGCCGGCGGGCCGCTGGGAGCTGGCCCCCGAGCGGGCGCTGGTGGTCCCCGGCGGGTCCAGCGCGGACCGCGCGTACTCTGACCGTGGCGGCTACGTCACCGGCTTCGAGGGGCGCTTCGACGCGTCTGGTTTCGCGCTTTCACCCGCCGATCTAGCCGGCCTCGACCCACTGTTCCTGTGGGTGCTGCACACCGCGCGCGAGGCCCTGCGTGGGGCCAACGTGGCGGGCGACTCCCAGGCCCGCACCGGGGCCATCTTCGGCAACCTCTCGTTCCCGAGCGACTCGCTGTCCCGGTACGCCGAGCAGCAGCACTTCCCCGAGCTGACCGCGGCCGTGGGGCGCGCGCCGGTGGACCCGCGCAACCGGTTCATGAGCGGCCTGCCCGCGCAGGTGCTCGCGCAGGCCCTCACGCTCGGTGGTGATTGCTTCGCGCTCGACGCTGCCTGCGCTTCATCGCTCTACGCCATCAAGCTGGCCTGCGACGCGCTCCACGATGGGCGCGCGGACCGCATGCTGGCCGGCGCCGTCAACCGCGCCGACGACCTGTTCATTCACGTGGGCTTCACCGCCCTCGGTGCGCAGAGCCCCACAGGCCGCAGCCGCCCGTTCCACGCGGAGGCCGACGGCCTGGTGCCCGGCGAGGGCGCGGGCTTCGTGGTGCTCGAGCGCTTGGAAGACGCGCTCGCCAACGGACGGAACATCCTCGGCGTCATCCGCGGCGCAGGGCTCTCCAACGACGGGCGCGGACGCGGCATGCTCGCGCCCAGCGCCGAGGGTCAGGTGCGCGCCATGCGCACTGCCTACGAAGGTGCCGGCATCGACCCGCGCAGCGTGCAGTACGTGGAGTGCCACGCGACGGGCACCAAGGTGGGTGATGCCACCGAGATCGCCAGCATGTCCGAGGTCTTCGCGGGTGCCACGCAGGTGCGTCTCGGCTCGCTCAAGGCCAACACCGGGCACCTCATCACCGTCGCGGGCGTGGCGGGGGTCATCAAGGTGGTGGAGGCCATGCGCCGCGGCGAGCTGCCGCCCACGCCGCACGTGGACAAGCCCCACCCGGCGCTGGCCGGCACGCCGTTTCGCGTGCTGCCGCGTCGTGAGCCCTGGCACGCCGAGGGGCCGCGTCTCGCCGGTGTCAGTGCGTTCGGCTTCGGTGGCAACAACGCGCACGTGATCGTGGAGGAGTACCGCCCAGCGCACGCGCAGGCCCTCATGGCACAGGCGCGCGCGGCAGCTCTCGTGCCCACGGAGCGTGAGCCGCTGGCGCTCGTCGCACTCGGGGCGCGCGTGGGAGACGGCCACAGCGTCGCGGACCTCGTGGCCGACGTGGACGCGGGCAGCCCGCGCACGCCGCGCGCTGCCCACGTGGACATCGGCCTCAAGGGACTGCGCACGCCGCCGCGCGACCTCGAGGCCACGCTCGCGCAACAAACGCTGTTGCTGGCCGCCGCGCGCGAGGCATGGACCCACGTCGAGGCGCACGCCTCGGACGCCACGCGCGTGGGCGTGTTGATCGGCTGCCAGTGCGACGCCGAGGTCGCGCGCTACGGGGCGCGCTGGCGTCTGGCCGAGTGGGGCGCGCAGCTGGGCTGGTCGGCCGAGCGCGTGCGTGCCGCGCAGGACTCCGTCACGCCCGTGCTCGAAGCGGCCGGCGTGCTCGGCACCATGCCCAACATCCCCGCCAACCGCCTCAGCGGGCAGCTCGACGCGCGCGGGCCCGGCTTCGCCATCAGCGCGGAGGAGCTCTCGGGCGTGCGCGCGCTCGAGGTGGGCGCCCGCATGCTGCGCGCCGGCGAGCTGGACATGGCGCTGGTGGGGGCCGTGGACCTCAGCTGCGAGCCCGTGCACGAGGCTGCCCTAGCTAGCGTCACGGGAGCCGTGCGGTCCGCCGGCGATGCAGCGGTGGTGTGCGTCCTCATGCGAGCGTCCAGCGCTCGCGCGGCCGGTCTGCCCTGCATTGCGCTGCTGGACACGTTCCCTTTGGACGATGCTGAACTCGCCGACGCCAACGCGGGCGCCGCGTCCCTCTTCGGGCACGCCCATGCGGCCGTCGGCCTGCTGGACGTCGTCGTCGCTGCCCTGCGCGCGCGCACCTCGCAGCGGCCCGTCCGGCTGCGCCTCGACGGCCTCCTCGGGGCCACGAGCGTCGTGCGCGTCCTGCCTGGGGATGCGTCCACGGCCCTCGCCAGCGCGCTCGCCGCGCCGCCCTCGGCGGGCCCCAGCCTCTCGCTCCCCGCGCACCTCCCGAGCATCCCCCGGCTGCTCCCTGACACCGCCGCGCCTACGCGCGCGAAGGATCACTCCATGCAGACCATGCCCCCCGCGCCCTCCTTGCCGAGCGTCGGTGCCAAGCCCAGCGCGTCCGCCGTGCCAGCCCTCACGCCTGCCCCCACGGTCCCAGCTGCACCCGTCCGTGCGACCGCGCCCGTGGCGGCCAGCGTCGCCGTGAACGTTCCCTCCGTGGTGCCCACCCCCGTCGCGTCCGTGCCAGCGTACGGCGCACCCAACGCTGCCCTCGCGCCCCACGACTTCGCCCTCTTCGCCGCGCATCCGCAGCACGTCGCGGCGGTGCACCAGCAGTTCGTCGCGCAGCAAGCGGCGCTCCATCAGCAGTTCCTCGCCCTCCGCCAGCACGCGCTGGTCGGCCTGGTGCAGGCGCGAAGCTCGGCCCCGGCCATCAACGCCCCGCTGTCGTTCGCCGCGCCCGCGTTGCACCACGCTCCGGCCACGCAGCCCGCCCCCCACGCGTCCAGCGCCGCGCCGGTTGCCACTCCGCCACGGCCAGCGGCTCTTGCGTCGGCAGCTCCCGCGCCCGCTCCAGCAGCTTCGCCTGCGCCCGTCGCCTCGTCGCCTGCGGCCGCTTCCGTGGCAGCTCGCCCCGCGGCGCCGCAGCCCGCGCCCGCCGCCAGCGCCACGCCGGCACGTCCAGCGTCCGCGGCCGCAGCCACGGTCGCGCCCAGCCAGACCTCGCTGCTGCGCAAGCCCACCGGCCCCAGCTTCGACCGCGCGGCGCTCGAGGTCCACGCCGGCGGCACCATCTCGCAGATCTTCGGGCCGCTCTTCGCACAGCAAGACGTGCACTCGGTGCAGGTCCGCATGCCCGAGCCTCCGCTGCTCCTGGCCGACCGCGTCACGGGCATCGCCGCCGAGGCCGGCAGCATGAAGAAGGGCACCGTCTGGACCGAGACCGACGTCCGCGAAGACTCGTGGTGGCTCAACCAGGGCTACATGCCCGCGGGCATCATGATCGAGTCGGGTCAGGCGGACCTCTTCCTGATCAGCTACCTCGGTGTGGACTTCCTCAACCGCGGCGAGCGCGCTTACCGCTTGCTCGGCTGCGAGCTGACCTATCATGGCTCGCTTCCCAAGCCCGGCGAGACGCTGGTCTACGAGATCGACGTCGACGGCCACGCCAACCAGGGCGACGTGCGCCTGTTCTTCTTCCACTACGACTGCGTGCTGCGCGACGGCAGGGCCACGAGCGCCCCGCACTCAGCGTGCGTCAGGGCCAGGCTGGCTTCTTCACCACCAAGGAGCTCGCCGACTCGGCCGGCATCCTGTGGAAGCCCGAGGACCAGAAGGTCGTCCCACGCGACCAAGCCCGCGTGGATGCGCCGGCCATCCCGAGCGCGCGCACCGCGTTCAGCGGCGACCAGATCCGCGCCTTCAGCGAGGGCAACGCCTACGCCTGCTTCGGGCCGGGCTACGAGCGCCTGCTCACGCACAACCGCACGCCCAAGATCCAGGCGGCCCCCATGCTCTTCTTGGACGAGGTCACCTCGTTCGACCCCCAGGGCGGCCCCTGGAAGCGGGGCTACCTGCGCGCCACGCAGGCCATCTCGGCCGACAACTGGTTCTTCACCGGGCACTTCAAGAACGACCCGTGCATGCCGGGCACCCTCATGTTCGAGGGCTGCGTCCAGATGATGGCGTTCTACCTCGCGGCCCTCGGCTACACGGCCGACCGCGACGGCTGGCGCTTCGAGCCCGTGCCGGAGGAAGCCTTCAAGCTGCTCTGCCGCGGCCAGGTGCTGCCCAGCTCCAAGAACCTGGTCTACGAGATCTTCGTCGAAGAGGTGCACGACGGACCGGTGCCCACGCTCTACGCCGACCTGCTCTGCACCATCGACGGACTCGGCGCCTTCCACGCGCGCCGCATGGGCCTGCGCTTGGTGCCGGACTGGCCCATCACCAGCATGCCCGAGCTGCTGCGCGACTACGTGGAGACGAAGCCCGTGGCCAGCGCCAACGGCTTCCAGTTCGACTACGCCTCGCTGCTGGCCTGCGCCTGGGGCAAGCCCTCCGACGCCTTCGGTGAGATGTACCGCGTGTTCGACGGCACCCGCCGCGTCGCGCGCCTGCCTGGGCCTCCCTACCACTTCATGACCCGCGTCACGCGCGTGGACGGCCAGATCGGTGCCGTGAAGGCCGGCGCCATCATCGAGATCGAGTACGACTTCCCCGATGACGAGTGGTACTTCCGCGAGAACGGCGCGGCCACCATGCCCTTCTGCGTGTTCCTCGAGGCGGCGCTGCAGCCCTGCGGCTGGCTCGCCAGCTTCGTGGGCAGCGCGCTCACCACGGAAGAAGACCTGCTCTTCCGCAACCTCGACGGCAAGGCCACCATCAAGGCCGAGGTGCTGCCGCGCTCGGGCACCTTCCGCACCGTGGTGAAGATCACCAACGTCTCGCAGTCGGCAGGCATGATCATCGAGTCCTTCTCGGTGCGCTGCTACATCGGCGACGTCGAGTGCTACGAGCTCGACACCGTCTTCGGCTTCTTCCCGAAGGCCGCGTTCGTGAACCAGGTGGGCCTGCCCATCACGCCGGACCATCGCGCGCTGATCGACGCCCCCGCCAACGTGCTGGTGGACTTCACGCAGGACCGCTCGCGCTGTGGCGCCGGCACGCTGCGCCTCGCGAACCCGATGCTGCTCATGCTGGACCGCGTGACGCACTACGACCCGAAGGGCGGAAAGGCGGGGCTCGGCACGCTGCGCGCCGAGAAGGACGTCGACCCCGACGAGTGGTTCTTCAAGGCCCACTTCTTCCAGGACCCGGTGCAGCCGGGCTCGCTCGGCATCGAGGCCATGTGCCAGCTGCTGCAGTTCCACATGCTCGAGCAGGGCATGGGCGCGGGCATCCCGGATGCGCGCTTCGAGCCCATCGCCATCGGCCGCCAGCACAGCTGGAAGTACCGTGGCCAGGTGGTCCCCACCAACCGTGTCATCAGCAGCACCATGGAGATCACCGAGGTCGGCACCGACCCGGACGGCGCGCGCTACGCACTCGCGAACGCGTCGCTGTGGGTGGACGGGAAGCGCATCTACGAGGCGCCCGGTATCGGCATGCGCATCGTCGTGAGCAGCAACACACCAGCCCAAGAGGAAACCCTCGACCCAAAAGTGCTGAGCTGGCTGGGTGATCACCAGCCCACGTTCACCGTCCCCGCGCTGCCCATGATGTCCATGGTGGACCGGTTGATGGCCGCGAGCGGCGTCAGCGTGTTCGCCGACGTGCAGGTGCACCGCTGGCTACCCACGCCGGCTAGCGCGCCGCCGCGCGTTCGCGTGGACTACGATGGAGACCGGGTGCGCCTCTCCGCTTTCCGTGAAGCGCGTGACGCTCGCCTCTCGCGCTTCGAGCCCGTGGCCAGCGCGCGCCTGCTCGGCACGGACGAGAGCTTGGTGGAGCCCCCCGCCACGCTCGAGCCGCTGATCAACCCGCAGCGCATGCCCGACCCCTACGCGGACGGGACGCTCTTCCACGGGCCGGCGTTCCACTACGTGCAGTCTCTCGAGCTGGGAGACAACGGCTCCACCACGTGGCTCGACGCCGCTCGTGGCACGGTGCCCCGCGGCTACGCCAACCAAGGCGTGCTGGACGCGCTCACGCACGGCATCCCACACGACGCCATGCATCGCTGGCACCCGAGCGTAGGGCACGACCTGGTGGCGTACCCCTACGGGCTCGACCACTTCCGCTCGCACCGCAAGCTGCCGACCACCGGGCAAGTGTGTGTCCAAGCGCGCGCGCTGCCGTTCGCGAGCGACGACACCGCACGGCGCTTCCCGCGCACCCGCATCCTCGCGTTCGACGCGCAGGGCGCGCTGCTCGTGGACATGCTGCTGCGCGAGGTGCTGCTCCCGAAGGGGCCGCTCGGCTCGGTGGACGGCCCCACGCGTCGCGCCTTCCTGCGGGACCGCGAGTACACGGGCGGGCTGGGTCTCAGCGTCACGACCGACGGTGTCACGCGCTGCCGTGAGGAAGACGTGCGCGGATCCGACTGGCTACCCGGCACCGTGGCCAGCGTCTATGCGTTGGCGGAGGGGGAGGGCGCTCGTGAGGTGGCCATCAAGGACCACGTCGCGCGCCTGGCCCACGACCACCCCTGCCGCGTGACCTTCGATGCCGTGGGTGGTCGCGCCGCACGCAAGCCGGTCACACGCTTCCCCCTTCACGTCACCGCCGAACAGGGCACCGCCGTGGTCACCTCGAGCGCAGCGCCACAGCTCGACCTGGACACGCTCCGCACGTTCTGGCGCGGCTGGTTCGGCCTCAGCGACTGGCCCGTCGAGCACCTCTACTTCGCCCTCCTCGAGCGCTTCATCTCGGAAGTCACGGTCGACGACCCCGCCGCGCACGCGGCGCTCCACGGCCAGCCGGTGCTCTACCTGGCCAACCACCAGACGGGCATCGAGTCGCTGCTCTTCTCCATCTTGGCGGGCGCCCTCCAGGGCGTGCCCTGCCTGACCCTCGCGAAGGTCGAGCACCGCGAGTCGTGGCTGGGCAAGCTCATCGCGCACTGTTTCACCCACCCGGGTGCGCGTGACCCGGGCGTCATCGCCCACTTCCAGCGCGAGGACCCGGCGTCGCTGCCGCGCATCGTCGCGGGCCTGCGCGACGGCATCGAGGGCGAGCGCAAGAGCCTGATGGTGCACGTGGAGGGCACGCGGGCGCTTCGAGCGCGTCAGCCCGTCAGCACCATGAGCGGTGTGTTCGTGGACTTGGCCCTGGCGGCCAACGTGCCGGTCATTCCCGTGCGCTTTGCCCACGGCCTGCCGCTCGAGCCGGTGACCGAGCGCCTCGAGTACCCCGTGGGCCTCGGGCGTCAGGCCTACCACCTGGGCGCCCCCATCCTGCCAGACGAGCTCCGGGCCCTGACCTACAAGGCCCGCAGCGAGCGCATCCTGGCCGCCATCAACCAGCTGGGGCCCACCACTGCCGACGAGCAGCCGGCTGCCCCAGAGGCCCTGGGCGGGGCGGTGCATCAAGGGGCTCCAGCCCACTTCGACGTCCTCATGAGGGTGGTCGCCGAGCACGCTCCCGACGGATCTCCTCTGCGATCCGTCTGCGCCGCCCCGAGCCTAGAGGAGGCCAGCGCCCGGGCATCCGAATTCGGCCCCTGGATGACCCAACTCGCGGCACTTTTCTTCGCCCCGGAGGCCGCGAAAACCCGCTGAATCTCGTGGAGTTAGCTCTATCGGTGAGAAATCTCTCGCACGAGCTTGACTCACCCCCCCCATACGCTAAGTTGCGCCTCCCGACGGGCCGCGAGGCACTGAAGGGCGAGCCAGAACGCGGCTCGGCTCAGAAAGTTCTTGACCTTCTGAGCGACGAGGACTAAAACCTTCGTCCCCCGGTTGGCTCCCAGAGCCAGCCACCACGGGTCGGTCGTTGAAAACTGAATCGGAACTACTCGCAAATTTGCGCGGGTCCCAAGTCAGCGAAAGCTGACAAGGTAATAAGAACCGTATCCGAGAAGGATGTCTGCAAAGCAGGCATCTAGGGACACATCTTTGAGGTGTCCCGAAGCAGGATGCTCAACAGTTTTAACTGGAGAGTTTGATCCTGGCTCAGAGCGAACGTTAGCGGCGGGCCTAACACATGCAAGTCGAACGCGAAAGGTCTTCGGACTGATTGAGTGGCGCACGGGTGAGTAACACGTAGGTAATCTACCCTTTGGCGGGGATAACGTTCCGAAAGGGACGCTAATACCGCATAAGACCACACGGGCTCCGGCTCGAGTGGGAAAAGGTGGCCTCTTCTTGAAAGCTACCACCGGAGGATGAGCCTGCGTCCCATCAGCTAGTTGGTAAGGTAATGGCTTACCAAGGCGAAGACGGGTAGCTGGTTTGAGAGAATGATCAGCCACACTGGCACTGGAACACGGGCCAGACTCCTACGGGAGGCAGCAGTGAGGAATATTGGGCAATGGGCGAAAGCCTGACCCAGCCACGCCGCGTGAGTGATGAAGGCCTTCGGGTCGTAAAGCTCTGTGGAGAGGGGAAAACCCTGGTTTCCACTAGGCTCCAAGCTTGACGGTACCTCTTTAGCAAGCACCGAGTAACTCTGTGCCAGCAGCCGCGGTAATACAGAGGGGGCAAGCGTTGCTCGGATTTACTGGGCGTAAAGCGCGCGTAGGCGGGTTCGCAAGTCGGACGTGAAATCCTGGCTCAACCCAGGAACTGCGTTCGAAACTGCGCGGTGTAGAGGTGAAATTCGTAGATATCGGGAGGAATACCAGTGGCGAAGGCGGCTTTCTGGACACTTACTGACGCTGAGACGCGAAAGCGTGGGGAGCAAACAGGATTAGATACCCTGGTAGTCCACGCTGTAAACGATGTGTGCTAGGTGTCGCGGGATTTGACTTCTGCGGTGCCGTAGCTAACGCGTTAAGCACACCGCCTGGGGAGTACGGCCGCAAGGCTAAAACTCAAAGAATCTGACGGGGCCCGCACAAGCGGTGGAGCATGTGGTTTGAATTCTGACGCAACGCGCAGAACCTTACCCAGGCTAGAAAAGGTAGAGAAGTCTGTAGAAATACGGATGTGCCTTTCAGGGGAATCTAATCCAGGTGCTGCATGGCTGTCGTCAGCTCGTGTCGTGAGATGTTGGGTTAAGTCCCGCAACGAGCGCAACCCTTGTCATTAGTTGCTAACGGTTCGGCCGAGCACTCTAATGAGACTGCCGGGGTTAACCCGGAGGAAGGTGGGGATGACGTCAAGTCCTCATGGCCCTTATGTCTGGGGCTACACACGTGCTACAATGGTCGGTACAAAGCGCAGCGAGCCCGCGAGGGGGAGCGAATCGCAAAAAGCCGGCCTCAGTACGGATTGCAGTCTGCAACTCGACTGCATGAAGGCGGAATCGCTAGTAATCGCTGATCAGCAGGCAGCGGTGAATACGTTCCCGGGCCTTGTACACACCGCCCGTCACACCATGGGAGTCGAGTGCTCCAGAAGTGGCTACGCCAACCCGCCAGGGAGGCAGGTCCCCAAGGAGTGTTTGGTAACTGGGGTGAAGTCGTAACAAGGTAGCCGTAGGGGAACCTGCGGCTGGATCACCTCCTTTCTAAGGAGCATCGACATCTTCGGATGTCACAGCTCGGTCAAACCCAGGCGCAAAGAGTAGTTTCCGTTTCAGTTTTCAGCGACCGACAGGTTCCGTCACAGGAGCGCGTCGCTTGTTGACAACACGCGAAAGAATCCTTGAAACCACCTCGAGGCGTAGCCGCCTCACCGGTTTCCCCGGGGCACTAGCTCAGGTGGTTAGAGCGCACCCCTGATAAGGGTGAGGTCGCTAGTTCGAGTCTAGCGTGCCCCACTATTTCGACCCCCTCGAGAGAGGCGGAGAGAAGTAAGTCAGATAGAGCCCTTGGGGTTGTAGCTCAGTTGGGAGAGCACCGGCTTTGCAAGCGGGGGTCATCGGTTCGAACCCGATCAGCTCCACCAGTAGTTTCGATTTCAGGATTTTTGCTTCTGCGCACGTACCCCTGGGTAGGTGCGCGAATCGAAAGAGTCCGCTCTTTCGCGTGTCATCTTCGACAACAGAATACGATGGAGAGAACTGGACCCACGCAAGTGGGAAGAGAGCTCAGGATTAGAATTTCTAGACGGCGAGTCAAAGTACTCGCCTGAGAAGTGAAAGTTCTGGGTAAAGGACATGGGCGTCAAAGGCTCGTGACTCGAACCCTGGACTCGAACGCAAGATACGAAACGTGCCTTAGGGATACGGTCAAGCTAGAAAGGGCACACGGTGGATGCCTAGGCGTAGAGAGGCGAAGAAGGACGTGGATAGCTGCGAAAAGCTCCGGGTAGCCGCGAACAAGCGTTGAACCGGAGATCTCCGAATCGGGCAACCGAATGCGGTCATACGCATTAGCGCAGGGCTGAATACATAGGCTCTGCGCGGCCAACCCAGGGAACTGAAACATCTAAGTACCTGGAGGAAAGGAAATCAAACGAGACTCCCCAAGTAGCGGCGAGCGAACGGGGACCAGCCTAAACCGATTCAGTGTAAGCCTGGTGGCGTTGCTGAATGGGTGTTGTGGGTCTGATGATGGAGTGCACCAGCGCTCTGACAGAGTTAACAAATGTATGGTTAGTAGAACAGCTTGGAACGGCTGGCCAAAGAGGGTGACAGCCCCGTAAACGAAAACGATACATCTCTGCATTGGCACCCGAGTAGCGCAGGGCACGTGGAACCCGGCGTGAATCTGGGAGGACCATCTTCCAAGGCTAAATACTCCTCGACGACCGATAGTGAACAAGTACCGTGAGGGAAAGGTGAAAAGCACCCCGGGAGGGGAGTGAAATAGTACCTGAAACCGTGTGTCTACAAGCAGTTGAAGCACTATGTATTCGTACAGTGCGACAGCGTACCTTTTGCATCATGGGCCTGCGAGTTACGCTATGTCGCAAGGTTAAGCCGTGAGGTGTAGCCGAAGGGAAACCGAGTCCAAATAGGGCGATTGAGTGGCATGGCGTAGACCCGAACCCGAGCGATCTATCCATGGGCAGGCTGAAGCGAGGGTAAGACCTCGTGAAGGGCCGAACCCACGTAGGTTGAAAACTGCGGGGATGACCTGTGGATCGGAGTGAAAGGCTAATCAAGCTCGGAAATAGCTGGTTCTCCGCGAAATATATTGAGGTATAGCCTCGGACGAATTGCACCGGAGGTAGAGCACTGAATGGGCTAGGGGTCTTACCAGACTACCAAACCCAATCAAACTCCGAATGCCGGTGACAACTATCCGGGAGGCAGACTGCGGGTGATAAGGTCCGTAGTCGAGAGGGAAAGAGCCCAGATCTACAGCTAAGGTCCCCAAATCCAGTCTAAGTGTCGAAGGATGTGGGAGCGCTCAGACAGCCAGGAGGTTGGCTTAGAAGCAGCCACCCTTTTAAAGAAAGCGTAATAGCTCACTGGTCGAGCGAGCCTGCGCCGAAAATGTAACGGGGCTAAAGTCTGGTACCGAAGCTTAGGGTTCTACGCAAGTAGAGCGGTAGCGGAGTATTGTCAGGTAGATACAAGCCATACCGTAAGGAGTGGTGTCGGACCTGAGAAGAGCAAATGCAGGCATGAGTAGCGATAAACAGGATGAGAAGTCCTGTCGCCGTAAGCCCAAGGTTTCCTGGGGAAGGATAATCCTCCCATGGGTTAGTCGGTCCCTAAGCTGAGCCCGAAAGGGGTAGGTGATGGCAAGCAGGTTAATATTCCTGCACCACTATATATACGTTGACCTGAGCAGGGACGGAGAAGGGTAGGCTGAGCCAGCCGTTTGGTTGTGCTGGTTCAAGCGCGTAGGCGGTTCCCGTAGGACCCAATAGGGACAAACGCGGGGGCAACGCCGAGACGTGATGAGGAGGAGCTCCGGCTCCGTAACTCAGTGATCCCATGCTTCCAAGAAAAGCTGCGCAGTGAGTATATGTAGTGACCGTACCGCAAACCGACTCAGGTGGGCGGGGTGAATATCCCAAGGCGCGTGGGAGAACACTGGCTAAGGAACTCGGCAAATTGACACCGTAACTTCGGGAGAAGGTGTGCCCCCATTACGTGAAAGCCCTGCGGCCGTAGCGGAAGGGGGTTGCAGAGAAATGAGGGTTGCGACTGTTTACCAAAAACACAGGACTCTGCGAACTCGTAAGAGGACGTATAGGGTCTGACGCCTGCCCGGTGCTGGAAGGTTAAGGGGAGATGTTAGTCTTCGGGCGAAGCTTCGAACCGAAGCCCCAGTAAACGGCGGCCGTAACTATAACGGTCCTAAGGTAGCGAAATCTCCTTGTCGGGTAAGTTCCGACCTGCACGAATGGCGTAACGACATCCCTACTGTCTCGGCCAGTGACCCAGCGAAATTGTATTGGGGGTGAAGATACCCTCTACCCGCGGCAAGACGGAAAGACCCCGTGAACCTTTACTGCAACTTGGCAGTGAAGCTCGGGACATTCTGCGTAGGATAGGTGGGAGACTTTGAAACCGGGGTTCCGGCTTCGGTGGAGTCAACCTTGAAATACCACCCTGAATGTTCTGGGCTTCTAACCCAGCACCGTTATCCGGTGCGGGGACACTGTCTGGTGGGCAGTTTGACTGGGGCGGTCGCCTCCCAAAAAGTAACGGAGGCGCGCGACGGTTCCCTCAGGCTGATTGGAAACCAGCCGTAGAGTGCAAAGGCATAAGGGAGCTTGACTGTGAGACCGACAGGTCGAGCAGGTGCGAAAGCAGGTCTTAGTGATCCGGTGGCTCCGAATGGAAGGGTCATCGCTCAACGGATAAAAGGTACTCCTGGGGATAACAGGCTGATCGCGCCTGAGAGTTCATATCGGCGGCGCGGTTTGGCACCTCGATGTCGGCTCATCGCATCCTGGGGCTGGAGCAGGTCCCAAGGGTTTGGCTGTTCGCCAATTAAAGCGGTACGCGAGCTGGGTTCAGAACGTCGTGAGACAGTTCGGTCCCTATCTGCCGTGGGCGCAGGATACTTGAGAGGATTTGACCATAGTACGAGAGGACCTGGTTGAACGTACCTCTAGTGTTCCGGTTGTCCTGCCAAGGGCATAGCCGGGTAGCTATGTACGGAACGGATAACCGCTGAAAGCATCTAAGCGGGAAGCCGGCCTCAAGATGAGGTATCCCGGACCTTCGGGTCCCTAAAGGCCCCTTGTAGACTACGAGGTAATAGGCAGGGTGTGGAAGTGTGGCAACACATGGAGCTGACCTGTACTAATCGGCCGTGCGGCTTGACCTATCTCTAAGGTACGAGTCGTTTCAATGTTCGAGTTCAGGGTTGGAGACATGAGTCCCAGTGCGAAAGCCGGGACCACCCAACCTGGATACGTCTAATCAACCTTCCAGAGCTGTTGCTCTCCATTTGTTTCGGTGGCGATGTCGAAAGGGTCATACCCGATCCCATCCCGAACTCGGTAGTCAAGCCTTTCAGAGCCAATGGTACTGCAGCGGAAGCGCTGTGGGAGAGTAGGACGCCGCCGGATTTATCGAAGCCCCTCGCTTAACTGCGGGGGGCTTCGCCTTTTTAAGCGCCTCGCTAGGCGCGTGAGCTGCTCCAGCCGGCTACGGCTCGAAGCGGCGGACGATGCGCAGGGACTCGCCCGGGCGGACGAAGATCTCCTCTTCGATGGAGCGCCCGTCGTCGGCTACGAGGCGCAGCAGGTGGCGGCCCGGCGAGACCTGCAGGTCTGGAATGGGTGTGCGTCGGCCCGTAGGCCGCCCATCGAGGTGCACGTGCGCCCAAGGGACCGTCGTGAGGATGAGCACTCCCGGGCGATTGGGGTCGGGCTGCTCGCGTGGGACCACGCTCAGCTCCACCAAGGCCGTGACGTTGGGGCGCACCAAGATGTCCGATGCTACCGGCTCGAGGCCCTCGGAGCGAAGCTCCACGCGGCGGGTGCCGATGCCCACGTGCTCGAGCCGCAGCGGGGTCTGCCCCCGCATCACTCCGTCGACCCACGCCTCGGCGGGGCGGCCCTCTCGTTCGCGAATCTCGATCTGGCCCTCGCCGCTCTGCTGCGTGGCAAACCACCCCACCAGGGCAATCACGATGAGCGCAAAGGCGCCGGCGATGTACCAGACGGTGGACACACCAGCCGCAGGGGGAGCGGCCTCGTCACGCGGGACGATGGGGTTGGGGCCGGTGGCGTCTTGGGTCTTCTTGGCGCTGTCCCGGCGACGCTTGCGCTCACGGCGCTGCTCCTCCGGTTCGGGAGTGAGCGCATTGGGTGCGAGCTTCACCGAGCTCGAGAGCGTGGACGTGATGGCGAACGACGGGCGCTCGGAGGAGCTGAGCGCATCGGACGAGAAGTAGATCTGTGTGGGCGCGTCGTCCCAAGCGCCCGCGGCCTCTTCTTCGAACGCGGGCTCGGTGATGACCGTGGGCTCGTTGGCGAACGGGTCATCCTCCATGGACGCTGGCGGGCGAATGGAGTCGATGTCCTCGGGGCTGCGCAGCGCCGCATACAGGTTGAGGCGCCGCTTGCTCCGCTCGAGGGTCTCGTCGAACTCGGCGCGCATCCACTCAGCTGCGCGTGAGGTGGTGAACGGCTGGCCACCGATGCTCAGGGAGCGCAAGAACTCCGCCTGGAGCTCGGCGGTGGACTCTGGGCGCGTGCGGCGGTCGCGCGCCATGCAGCGCGTGAGCAGCGCCAGCAGCGACTTCTCGGCCTCGCTGCCCGCGGGGGCAGGGCGCGCGCGCCCCTCGTCATCGGGCCGCCGCCCCGTCAGCAGCTCATAGACGCACGCTCCCACGGAGAACACCTCACTGCGAGGGTCGAGCGGAGAGCCCGCGAGCTGCTCTGGGCTCCGGTAGGCAAAGCGTCCATCGAGGAGTGCGTCGGCATCGTCGCCAGCCGCACCCGGAAGCGCAAAGTCGATGAGCTTGATGGTGCCTTCGTAGCTGACGAGGACGTTGCTGGGCTCGAGGTTGCCGTGGTAGACGGGCGCCGCCACCCCGTCCGTGCGCCGAGTGTGGGCGTAGTGCAGCGCATCACACAGCCGGGCCCCCACGAACGCCGCCATGCCCACGGGCGCCTCGCGCCGCCCCGCACGCCGCTCGATGATGGTCTTCAGGCTCTGGCCCCACACGTGCTCCATCACGGTGTAGTGCGTGGGCCCCACCTTCCCCAGCTCGTAGATGGGAGTGATGTGGGCGTGACCCAAGGCGCCGAGCAGCTTGGCTTCGTCGATGAAGCGCTGCGTGGCGGCCGCGTCGTGCGCCAAGTGTCCCCGCATGCGCTTGAGCGCGACGAACTTCTGGAACCCCTCGACGCCGAAGGTCTTCGCAAGAAACACCTCGGTGGCGCTCCCCACGTGCAACCGCTCGAGGAGGAGGTACTTGCCGAAGGGTATGGCGCGCGGAGTGCGCGAAGCGCCAGTGGAAGTCACGGGCCGATGGTCGCGAAGGTTGGCGGTTGGCGCAAGCGCAACACAAACAAAAACGGGACCGGCGTTTCCGCCGATCCCGCTGATGTCAGGGAGCCGTTGCTCTCAGAGCGCGGCGGGGGTGTGGAGCACGCCGGTGGCCGTGAGGCCGACCGAGAGGGCCGCACACGCGCCATTGACCTGCACGTCGTACAGGTTCTCGAGGATCGGTCCGATGTCGTCGAAGGTGACGTCGCCGCCGAGCTGCGGAAGCAGCTGCATGATGGTGGTCTCGAACGCGGTCTGGACGAGCGCGCCGCCGATGACGACGTTGGTGAGCGCGGTGTCGGTGCGGTTACCGGTGATGATCACGTTGGTGACGGCCAGGTCGATGTCGACCGTGCCCGTGTCGGTGCCGTAGGGGATCGAGAGGTTGAGCGACGAGACCACGCCGCGCATGTTGCCGCTGCCGTCGAGGCTGCCGTTGAACGGACCAGCAAGGGTCTCGCCCTCGCCGTCTTCGACTTCCACGATGACGCAGTTGGCGCCGGTGGTGATGCTGACGATCAGGTCGATGCGGGTGCAGGTGGTGTCGCCGACGGCGCAGTTGAGGCCGTTGTCGATCTCCTCCTGGAGGTCGACGGGATCCATCGGCGCGAGGGCCGGAAGGGCCGCCGCCAGGTCGATGAGCGAGTTGTCCACGCCGCCGTCGTAGTCGGGAACGCCGCAGGTGTCACCGACGCGGTCCACGTTGTGACCGACGACATCGCCATCCATGGCCTGTTCCGGCGTGGGGATGTTGAGGGCGTTCAGGCGGTAGAGGATGGGATCGCCCGTGGGGGTGCAGACGCCGAAGTCCTCGGTGATCACCTGGGTCGTGGTGGTCGTGCTGGTGGTGGTGGTGCCGCTGTCGTCGCCGCAGCCGGCAAACATGGACGCGCTCAAGGTAAGGCTAAAAGCTAGTTTCTTCAGATCCATCCTAATTTCTCCTTCGGACCCTCTTGCCCAAGGCAGCGGAGGGATATGCCACCGCCAGCGGGTGCGGGCGGCGTAACTTGGTAACACGGTGGTTTTGGCGGAAGCAAGGGGTGTGAGGCCCCGAGTCGCACAGTAGGATGCCTGACGATTTCGCTATCGTCCACTACTTCGTGGTGAGCGCGTTCAGGGCGCTGCAGCAAGGGTTGCGGAGCCGGTGAGCCCCACCGAGAGGGCGGAGCACGTGCCTCCGATTTGGACGTCGTAGAGGTTCTCGAGGATCGCCTGGATGTCCTCGAACGCGATGCCGTCACCGAGCAGCTGGAGGAGATCCATGATGGTGGCCTCGAATGCGGCGCGCTCGAGGCTCCCACCGAGCACGATGTCGCTCAGGCTGGTCGCATCGAGGTTGGCGGTGAGGATGACGTTGGTGACCTCGAGGTTGATGTTCACCGAGCCCCCGTCACCCTGGTAGGGGATCGCGAGGGCCAGCGCCGAGACGCGACCGCGTACGGTGCCGTCGGAGCCGAGCGTGCCGGTGAACGGACCTGCCAAGACCTCATCGTCACCATCGAGGACGTTGACCACCACACAGCCGCTGCCGGTCTGGACACTCACGATCAGATCGAGGCGGGTGCACTCGGCGGGGTCGGCGTCGGCCGCGCAGCTCAGGGCGTTGTCGATCTCGGTCTGGAGGTCGATGGGATCATCGGGCGCCAGCGCAGGGAGGGCCGCCGCGAGGTCGATCAGGGAGTTGTCCACGCCACCGTCGTAGTCGGGCACGCCGCAGGTGTCCCCGACCCCGTCCACGTTGTGACCGACCACCGCGTTGGCGGTCGCCTCGTCGGGGGTGGGGATGTGGAGGGTGGTGACGCGGTAGCGGGTGGTGGTCCCGGTCGGTACGCAGATGGGAGGTGGGTCGATGATGACGATGTTTCCTTGATCGCGTGGGGAAGGCTCGACGGTGCCATCGCAACCGCTGACGATGCACAGCAGCGCGAGCGTGGCCATGGGGGCTCGGGAACAGAGGAAGGGGTTGAGGGTCATGGGTCTCTCCGTGGTTCGTGCAGTGAAACGACACGAGGGGACCCGCCCCGGCCCATGCGCTCGAGGGGTGCACACGACCTGGCATCCGAGTGGGAGACCGCGCCGCGCGCACGTCGAGGCGCCGGGTTGGCGCGCTCCCCTCAGGTGTTCACAGCATGCCGAAGGGCGCGCGTGACGTCGAGGCCGCCGCGCCGAATTGTCTCGGCGCTGCGGCGATGACCGCTCAGCGGCGTGGACTGGGGCTGTGCTCGACCTCGGCGGTCACGCTGTTGCCGCTCGCGTCGGTGGCCCGCACCGCCACCACGTGTGGGCCGGGCGCCAGCTCCTCGAGCTCCACTTCGAAGCGCTCCACCGCGGTGTCGAGCAGGTGGTCCACGGGGAAGACGTCATGGAACTCACCCCCGTCGATGGCCAGCTCGAGCCGTGCGATGGGGCCCAGCGTGTCCACCGCGCGACCGGAGACGCGAGCGCCCTCTAGTGCGAGGCCCTCGATGACGGGCGCGTGGTTGTCGATGCGAATGGGCTCCGACACGGCGCGCGACGTGAGCTGCAGCGCCCGCGGGTTGGCGGACTCGTCCGACGCCTCGACCTCGACGATGTAGTAGCCGTCGGGCAGCGACGCCGTCTCCCACGCGTAGTTCGGCTCGGTGTGCACCACGCTGTCGCGCAGCATGTCACGCCACACCGTCTGGTTCTCGGCGCGGAAGCGCAGCCGATAGCGGAGCGCGTCGCCGTCCGGGTTGTCCATCTGCCACTCGAGCTCGTAGCGCGAGCTGGCGGTGCGACCGGCGGGGCGCGCCTTGAGGCCCACGGCCAGCACGGCCGCGCGCTGGTTCTGCTGCAGGTAGTGCAGCACGATGGCGTGCACGGTGCTGGTGGGGCTGGTGAGCTCCGCGCGCACCTGGATGTAGCGCGCTCCCGGGCTGCGCACCGGGCCGGGCGCCGTGATGGGCGCCGACCACGCGCTCCAGGTCTCGTCGGGCGTGGCGCTGTTGCCGGTGCGGGTGAGCATGCGCACCGCGCCTTGGCCGCGCCAGTCCAGCTGACCGAAGCGCGCGTTGAACGACGCGTCCTGCACCGCGCTGGTCCAGAGTGGAGCCGCAGCAGGGCGATCGGTCAGGCGGTAGACGGCGCCGCTGTCGCCGGTGGCGATGACGGGCTCGCTGCCCAGCATGTCGATGGCGAGCACCTGCCGCTCTTCCACGTCGACGAGGATGGCGTGCGTGCGATCGGGAGCCACGCGGAAGACGCGCCCCTCCTTGCCCGCGCCCGCGTAGATGGTGCCGTCGGTGTCGAGCTGCACCGAGGTGAAGTGGCCGTCGTCGTGCGCGAACACGCGCTCCGTGCGGCCGTCGGCGTTCACCACGAAGAGGCGGCCCTTGCCCGTGGCGGGCCGGCTGGGGATGCCCTCCACGGCGGCGCCCACCCGGGGCGGCGCGGGGAACTCGTTGGCCGCCACGGCCAGCACGCCGTTGCGCGCGGCGATGGCCGTGACCTCGTTGCCTGGGAAGTCGTAGACCACCTCGGCGCGCCCAGGGCCCAGCAGCTTCAGCAGCAGCGCGTCGTCGCTGGTGCCCGCGTAGACGCTGCCGTCCGCGTCGCGGGCGAGGCTCATGACGTGGCCCGCGCGGCTCTGGTAGTAGACCTCGGCGTGGCCGCTGCGGTCGATGCTGTAGACGCGACCGTTGGGGCCCGTGGCCGCCAAGAGCGACGTGCCGTGCACCACCAGCGCCCACACGTGCTCGGTCTCGGGGAGCTGCACCAGCTCGCGGATGGCGCCGCCGGGCGGCACGACGAACACGCGCCCTTCCGGGAGCGTGCCCGCGTAGAGCGTGCCGTCCGTGTCGAGGGCCAGCGAGGCCACCAGGAGCTGCCCCGTGACCGCCACCTCTTCGATGCGATCGCCGCGCAGGCGCAAGATGCGGCCCTCGTTGCCCGTGCCGAGGAACACGCTGCCGTCGGGCGCGCGCACCATGCTGTAGACCAGGGGCGTGTTCTCGACCGCGATGCGGCGCACCTCGCGGCCCACGGCCAGGCTGCCGTGGGAGAGCACGGTGGTGCCGGCCAGCTCACCGGCCGTGAACGTGGCGGCGGAGTCCACTTGGAAGCTGCGCGTCCCCACCGCGGCGGCGCGTGAGGTCCAGGCGGTGCTGGCCAGCAGCGTGAGCGCCGGCACGCCGAGCGCGCAGCCGAGCAGGATGGAGAGCGCGCGACGGGCGCGCGGCGAGCGAAGGGCAACGAGGCGATGGCGAGGCGTGGTCATGGGGTGGCTCTCGGCTGACGGACGCGGAGGGTGAGGCGGGCGCTGCCGAAGACGACGTCTCCCATGGGGAGCTCTTGACGCACGCGGGTCTCGAAGGGGGCGGAGACGAGGGCTCCGGTGACGGGCTGCAGCGCGTCCAGCGCCGACGGGGGCAGGCCGCTCACGGCGTGACCGTCGAAGCGCAGACCGCGCGTGGGAAGCGCGATGGCGGCTACCAGTGAGGTGGCCGGGTAACGGTCGCCGAGGTCCGCCAGGTACTCGGCGAGGTCGCTGGGCCGGCCGTGCTCACGGGTCTGCGTGGGGCCGGGGGCGATGGTGATCTGCAGCGTCTCCCCGGCCACGTGGCGCGGGATGCGCACCTGCACCACGCGCGTGGTGTCGGGCTCGCCCCAGCGGCGCACCTGCAGGTAGACGGGCACCAGCGCGCCCGGCTCGACCTCGTCCTCGGTGGTGGTGGCGGCGATCATCTGCAGCACGTCGCGGCGGTACTCGATCTCGAGGTCCACCTCGATGCCGGTGACGCGCGCGGGGCCGAAGGGGTTGTCGAAGGCCGCCATCATGACGGCGAACATGCGCATCTGCGCGAGGGCGCCGGCCTCGGCCGGGCCCGCGTCCATGTAGCCGCGCTCCTCGAACACGATGGGCTGATGGCCCTCGAGGCGCACCTGCGTGCGGGCGCGGAACACCACGTCGGTCGCGTCGGCCGCCGAAGCGTGGAGCGCGTTGATCAGGCTCGCGTACGCCAGCATGGGGGACATCGCGCGGTGGTGGGCCACCTCGAGGTTCCACTCGGTGCGCGGGGCGCCCTCCACGCCGTGCAGGCGCACGCGCATGGGGATGGTGGCGGCGCGGATGCGCGTGTCGATGACGATGGCGCTCTGGCGGTCGTGGATGAGCGCGCCCAGCGGCGCGAGCGCCTCGGCGATCTTGAACGAGCGCTGGTCGCTGATGAGCACGTGCAGCACGCGCGCCGTGGTGGTGGGCAGCCCGGTCTCGCCGCCGTTCATCATGGGGTGGCCGAAGGCGATGACGCGCTCGCCGCCCACGTGGGTGACGGTCCCGATGCCCGTGGTGGCCATGTCGCCGCGCACCAGCTGCACGCCGATGGAGCCTCCGTCCACGTAGCGCGCGTTGGCGTCGGGGGCAGGGCGCCCTGCGCCGCCGGTCTGCACCGGGTCGAGGCCCAGGCCCGAGAGCTCACGCGAGAGCATCTGCGCCACGTCGTCGGTGAAGCCGCCCAGCATGAGCGGGGTCTGCGCCGGCACTAGGCCGACCGGGCCCGTGGAGCGCGCCTGCGCGAGGCGGGCCACGTCGGCCCGCACGCCCGCGAACGCGTCCACGTCCGTGGGCGGCAGCGCGGCGGTGCGGCGCTGTGCTGCAGCCGCCGGCCGGCTGGCTCCGCGAGGCGCGCCTGGCGAGGTGGGGAACAGCTCTGCGCCAGGGAAGCTGCTGGGCCGAATGGGGCGGTGCAGCTCGGCGAGCATGTTGGCGATGGGCGTGACGCCGATGACCGGGTCGGTGCCGTGCGGCCACCCGTAGGCGTAGGCACCCGCCAGGCGACCGTCGAGGTACACCGGGCTGCCGCTCATGCCACCCACGGCGCGCGCGCGGTTGAGCAAGGGGTGCGGGGTGCGCACCAGGATCAGGTCCTGGTCGGGCCGGAAGTTGTGCAGGACGTCGATGACCTCCACGTCGAAGCGCTCGGGCTCGGTGCCGGTCAGCACGCTGAGGCCGTAGCCACGCATGCCGGGGCGGATTTCGTCCACGCCGATGGTGCGCGGACCCGACT
Organism: Sandaracinaceae bacterium; assembly: GCA_016706685.1. NCBI lineage: Bacteria > Pseudomonadati > Myxococcota > Polyangiales > Sandaracinaceae > Sandaracinaceae bacterium. Next base: position 71,315 of record JADJJE010000022.1, read on the forward strand.
GTGCCACGCCGACGGTGGCGGCGACGGCGGCCAGGGCCGTGGCCAGCGCGGCGAGGAACACGGGACGCCGGCGGGCTTCCCCGTGGGTCGCGTGGGCGCGCGGGCGCGGTGTGCTCGGCCGACCAGTGGGTCTCGGCGTCATCTCGTGGGCTCCAGGGTGGTGACGGACGCGTTGGGCGCGGGCACGGTTGTCCAGCAACGCGCAGCGAGGGTGTGAACTTCCACCTGATCGCTCGGTTTGGGTTGGACCGGGGTGGGGCTCACTCGGCTGGCGCGACCGCCACGCTGGGCTGCAGGTCCAGGCTGCGCAAGAGCTCGCGCACGGCCTCCAAGCGAAACGGCTTGGTGAGACACGCGACGGCGCCCACCAGCGAAGCGGCAGGGTGCTCCTTGGCGCCCGCTTCCACCACCAGCACGACGGGCACCTCGGGCATGAGCTCCGCGATCTCCTGCGCCAGCTCGATGCCGTCCATGCCGGGCAAGCGCTCGCTCACCAGCACCAGGTCCACCTGCCACTGCGAGAGCAGCGCGAGCGCGCCTTCGCCGGAGCCGCTGCCCACCACGCGGTGCCCCTCGAGGGTCAGCATGCGCGCCGCACGGGCCTGTTGGTCCGGGTCGCTCTCCACCACCAGGATGCCGCAGGCACGCCGGGTCTGCGCCACTCGCCGAGCCGCCTCGACGAGCGTGATGCGTTCCTGTGGCGCGGGCTTCAGCATGAGCGTCGACCATCATAGGGTGCCCCTCAGAGGGATGCAACGACGGCCCCATTCCCCATGGATTCCAGAGACTTCAGCTGCCGAGGCGAAAGTCGCGCACGTGCGACAGGCCGGACTCCGGGGGAGGGGGCTCGAGCTCCCACGTGTCCATCAGCCCGACCAGCGCATCCGGGAAGTATCCGTAAGCCATCGCGCACACGGCGGGGTCCGAGTCGAACACCGCCACGACCTCGCCGCCACGTGCCAGCTCGGGCAGCATCTCGCGCTTGTGCGCCTCGTCCGACAGGGTGGCGTCCGGCTTGAAGGCAAGCTGCACACCGGGCTCGGCGATGGGGAAGCCATGGTCGCGCAGCGCCACCACGCTGCCGATCAGCATGCTGGGGATGTCGCGTGCGCTCAGGTAGACCACGCCACCACCGGCGCGGTGCACCTGCGAGGCGAACTCGGCGGCGCCTGGCTCGGGGGTGTCGTGCACCAAGTAGGCCGAGTCGTGGAAGCGTGTGTACCAGAAGTTGGTGATGTCCCGGACGGTGAGGGGCTGCACCACACCCACTTCGCGCAGCGTGTCGCGCAGCAGCCGGCGGATCATGCCGTGTTCGAGGCGACGTAGGGAGGCCGCCACGGCAGGTGCTTCGTTCTCTACGCTGTCGGCGAACTCGAACAGGATCTGCAGCGTGCGCGGGCGCGTCTCGAACAGGGTTCCGTCCAGCCCGAAGACCACGATGGGAGGCAGGCCGCCGTCGGCTGCCCGCACGTTCACCCGGTCGAGGACCTGTTGGAGCAGTTGAATTTGATGGGGCAGGGGAGGTGGCAGCACGGCGGCGAGGGTATCAAAGGAGCCGTAAAGGACGCAACGGAACGGCAATTCTCCACGAAGTCCCGCCGTGGCGCCGTGCGAGCCGGGCTGGTATTCTCGCTGGCCATGTCGTCACGCACGTCCCTTCGGTCGGTGTTCTCCTCCTGGTCCGCGCTGCTCGCGCTGCTCTCGCTCGGCGCGCTGGGCGGGGCGCTCTCCGGCTGCAGCAGCCCCACGGCGTACGTCATCGAGGGCGACACCATGGTCTACACGCTGACCAATCTGCACCCCGACGAGCGGCGCGGTCTCGCGTACTCGCTGAACTATCAACAGGACGGCCTGATCCCCGTCTGCACGCAGGTCAACATCGACAGCGTGAACCAGCAGGAGCTGCGCTTCACGGTGTCTGGGACCGGACGCCAGTACCGCTACATGTTCACGCGCCACCTGCGCGACGCCATCGACATGCACATGAGCCGCTACTTCGGGCCGAACTGCCCGGACCTGACGGCGCTCAGCGAGGCAGACCGCGTGGGCATCCAGCAGGGCCAGGTGTTCCAGGGCATGAGCAAGCAAGGCGTCATCCTGGCCATCGGCTACCCGCCCGAGCACCAGACGCCTTCGCTCGAGGCCGACCAGTGGTCGTACTGGCGCAACTCCCACAGCCGCTTCCAGGTCTACTTCGTGGGCGGCCTGGTGAGCGGCATCCAGCAGTAAGCTGCGCGTCTTCCTGACAGGCGCCACGGGGTTCCTCGGCGCTCACCTGCTGCCGGCCCTGCGCAGCGCGGGGCACGACGTGCGGGTCTGGGCGCGGGCGTCTTCGGACGTGGGGGCGCTGGGCGACGTGGAGGTGCGGCGTGGCTCGCTGCTGGACGAAGCAGCGCTCACAGATGCCATGCGCGGGTGCGATGCCGTCCTGCACGCTGCGGGTGGCGGCAAAGTGCTGCACATCGCCGATGTCTACCGCGACAACACGGAGACCACCGCCGTGCTGGTGGCGGCGGCGAAGCGCGCAGGCGTCGCGCGCTTCGTGTTGGTCTCTTCGCTGGCTGCGGGCGGTGGCGGTGAGCGCCCGCGCGTGGAGAGCGACCCGCCGCGACCCGCGTCGCACTACGGGCGCAGCAAGCTCGAAGCGGAGCGACGCGTGCTGGCCGAGCAGGAGCACCTGCACGCGGTCATCGTGCGGCCGCCAGCGGTGTATGGGCCGGGCGACACCCGCATGGTGGCGCTCTTCGCTGCAGCCACGCGTGGCGTGGTGCCCATGGTGCTGCCCAGCGGCAGCCTGTCACTGGTCTACGGCGCGGACTGCGCCGACGCGCTGGTGCGCGCGCTGACCGCCACGGTGCCGAGCGGGAGTGTCTACTACGTGGCCGACGGCGAGCCGTATGGGCGCCGCGAGTTCGCCTCGCTGATTGGCGCGGCGGTGGGGCGCCGCGTGCGCGTGGTCCCCATCCCCACGGCTGCGGTCGTGGCCGCAGGCGCGCTGAACGAGGCATGGGGGCGGCTGCGCCGCGAGAGCGTGGTGCTGAGCCGCGACAAGGTGGCGGACATCCGCGTGCCGCACCAGACGTGCGATGCGTCGCGCGCACGAGCCGAGCTGGGCTGGACGCCACGCGTGCGCTTCGAGGAGGGCGCACGCCTGACGGCCGAGGCGTACCGACGCGACGGCTGGATCCGCTAGCGGCGCGACGGGGCGGCCCACCCCGCGGCTATGCGGACGCGAGCGCGGTGCGCACCAGCGAAGCGAGGGCAGCACCCTCCGGGCCTCCCAAGCTGCCGGCGGGCCACTTCACGCCGAGCCCCTGCGCACCATCCGGCTTCGGGATGATGTGGAAGTGCACGTGGAACACCGCCTGGTGCGCGCCGGCGCCATTGTTCTGCAGCACGTTGTACTCGCGCACCCCCGTGACCGCGATGAGCGCACGGCACAGGCGCGGCAGCACCCGACCGATGGCGGCCGAAGACTCGTCCGAGAGCGCGTCGAGGGTCACGGCCGGCTCCTTCGGGATGACGAGTGTGTGCCCCTTCGAGAGCGGGCCGATGTCCAGGAACGCGAGCACGAGGTCGTCCTCGTAGACTCGGTGGCAGGGGATCTCGCCCCGCAGGATCTTGCTGAAGATGGTGTCGGACATGGGCGCACCATACCACCGGCCCATGGGTATACTGGGCGGCGATGAACCATCGAGCCCCTCGCTGTGTCTCCGTGGCCGTGCTGTCGCTGCTGGTGGGCACGCTGGCGTGCGGCGGGGACGGGAGCGAGGAGGCGCCCAACAGCGGTGAACCCGTCGAAGACCCCTATGGCGGTGAGGAGCCGACGACCGCGGTCACGCTCCCGTTCGAGGACCCGACACCGATGCCGACGCCCGTCCCCGCTCCGCTTCCCGAGCAGGTCGTGCCAGCCACTGGCCCGGCCCAGCTGGTGCTGCTGCACACGCACGAGCTGCTGCGCTCGGAGGAGCGGTACGTGGAGCAGCTGCTCAGCGCGCTCCGACGGGCGTCCATCACGCTCGAGCGCACGCCCGTGGGAGACCGCGCTGCGATGCTCGAGGGCTGGCTGACGGAGACCGACCCGGCACGGCGCGCACAGCTCGCGCTGGGACCCGCACGTGGGAGTGCGCGCGCGTTGTTGGTCCTGCGGATCTCGGCGCCGGTGGACCGCCGCGCTCAGGGGGTCACGGCCTTCGGCGTGATCGCCGGCGAGCCGGCGCGCGAGCGCCTGTGGGCGCAGGGCGACCTGCCTGCGGACGCGCACGCGGCGCTGGCTGCACTCTTGGGCGAGGGGAGCCAGCCATGAGCTGCGGTCACCTCGCATCACGCGCGCGCATCCTGGTGCTCCGGTTGTCGGCGCTGGTCGCGCTGCTCGGGGCGCTGGTCCTGCCCACGGCGCTGCTCGTGCCCATGCCCGCGCGAGCAGGCGCGCGCGACCTCGAGGTGCTCTTCGTGCGCCTCGACGACGGGAGCGACGCGGCGGCCACGGCCTGTGCTGGCGCCGTGCGGGGCGCGCTGAACCGCGCCTTCGGCGGCGAAGTCCACCTGATGTCGATCCCGCGCGACGTGCTGCTCACGCGCCTCGGGGCGAGCTCGCTCGACGGCTTCGTGGGATGGCCACGGGAGCGCTTCTCGGGTGCGCTCAGCGGGCGGTCCGCCGCAGGCCTCGACGCGCTGGTGATGCTGGACTGCCAACCCGCGCTACAGCGCCTCGACCTCGTGGTGTTCGCGGGGACGGGCGCGCTCCCGAGCGCCGAAGCGCAGCGCCTGTCGGTGCGCCACACGGAGATCACGCCCGCAGTGGCGCGTTTCGCAGGCAGCGTGGCCAGCATGTGGCAGACCGAGGGGTTCTCGCCCTGACCCTGCGTTGAGAGGTCGTCAGGGCTTCCGGGTGCCGGGGCCGTGCACCGTGAACTCGGCGATGATGGCCGTGGTGCCGCGCATGAGGGCGTCCAGCGCGCCGGCGCGGTCGATGGCGCCGTCGATCCAGTGCTGCACCGTGGCGCGCGAGATGGCCACCAGCATCTGCGCGAGCACCGCCGCGGTGGCCGGCGGGCAGCCCGTGACCTCGGCGATGGTGCGGTGCCAAGGGCGGACCATGCGCTCGCGCACCTCGGCGATGGTCTGCTCGAGCTCGGGGAAGGGCGCGACGGTGCCGAAGAGGTACCAGCCACCGGCCCCCTTCTCGTCGATGAGGTCGAACACCACCTCGACGAAGGTGCGCACCGTGGCGCGGAAGTCGTCGGCGTTGCGGTCGGGGCCCGCAGGCGGCGTGGCTACCAAGCGCTCGCGCAGCCCATCGCGCAGGGCGTCCGTGAAGTCTTCCAGCACCGCCGAGAGCAGCGCCTGCCGGTTGGGGAAGAACTTGTAGACCACCGGCCGCGTCACGCCGGCCGCGGTGGCCACCTCCGGGATGCGCACCCGGTCCACGCCCTCGCGAGCGATGATGGCGGCCGTGACGTCGATGAGCTGTTGCCGGCGGTCTTTCGCCCACAGGCGCTGGCTGCGCTCGCTGTCCGGGAGGACGTCCTTGATGTGGCGGGGTGTGCTCATGGCGAAGCGGGCGCGTCGGCCGGGCGGGTGGCCTGCACCGAGGGACGTGCGTTCAGCCGCTCGGCGTAGGCGGCCACGTGCGCCGGGACGTCCACGTCCAGCATGCCGATGAACTGCAGGAACGGTGCGTACGCGATGTCCGCCATGGAGAAGTGCTCGTCCACCAGCCAGGTGCGGTGCGTGAGGTGCGTGTCCAGGATGGCGAAGTGCCTGGCCACCTGCTTGCTGGCGTTGGCCATGAGCTCGCGCTGCCAGCGCGCCTCGGGGATGAAGCGCTTCGGGAAGATGATGGTGCCCACGTGTCCCGCCAGCTGGAGGTCACACAGCTTGATGTGCATGTGCAGCTCGGCGCGGCCCTCGGGGCTGGCCGGTTGGAGGGGCGGGGAAGGGTGCTTGGCCTCGAGGAAGTCCAGGATGGCGCTCGACTCCACCAGCGTGAGGGCGCCGTCGACCAGGGCGGGCACACGGCCATAGGGGTTGATGGCCAGGTACTCCGGGCTGCGGTGCTCCTTCTTGCCCATGTCCACGATCTTCACGTCCCACGTCACGCCCTTCTCGAGGAGGGCGATGTGGACGCGCTGGGCGTAGGTGCTCATGGGGTGCGAGTAGAGGGTGGGCATGCGGTCTGTCTCGTGGCCTCGGCTGTGGTAACAACGCGACAGAGGACCACGGATGCCGACCACGCTCAAGTCGATCACGAAGAAGCTCGCCGGGCAGCTGGACACGCTCACGTTCGGGGCGCCCGTGGCGCACGTGTACAACCCGCTGGTCTATGCGTGGGCACCGCACGAGCGCTACCTGGGGCTTTACGGGCGTGGGCCGAAGCGGGTGGTGCTGGTGGGCATGAATCCCGGCCCGTTCGGCATGGGGCAGACGGGCGTGCCCTTTGGCGACGTGGGCTTCGCGCGCGACTGGCTGGGCGTGGCGGCCGAGGTGGGCAGCCCCCCGAACCCGCACCCAAAGCGCATGGTGGACGGGTTCGGGTGTACGCGCAGTGAGGTCAGCGGCACGCGCCTCTGGGGCTGGGCAGCCGAGCGCTTCGGCACGGCGGAGCGCTTCTTCGAGGAGTTCTTCGTGGTGAACTACTGCCCGCTCCTGTTCATGGAGGAGAGCGGCCGCAACCGGACGCCCGACAAGCTGCCGGCTGCGGAGCGGGCGCCGCTCGAAGCGCTGTGCGACGACGCGCTCGCCCAGATGGTGGCGCTGCTGCGGCCCGAGTGGGTGGTGGGTGTGGGCCAGTGGGCGCGCATGTCGGCGGAGCGGGCGCTCGCCGGGACCGACGTGCGCGTGGGCCAGCTGCTTCATCCGTCGCCGGCCAGCCCGGCGGCCAACCGGGGCTGGGCGCCGCAGGCGGAGGCGCAGCTACGGGAGCTGGGAATCCTCTAGGAGACCGGGCTCCGAGACACGCGTGGGCTCTGCCGCGCCGGCGTGGTCGCTCTTGGGTGACGTGGGCTCCGCGAGCTCGGAGGTCGGGGCCACGCGTTCCACCGCTGCGGCATGCGCCTGGATGGATGCCACCTGACGACGGTTTGCGCCGGCCGCCAGCAGCTCGGCTTCGCTCGCGCGCAGCACGGCGTCCACGCTGCCGAGCGTGCGCAGCAGCTTGGTGCGCGTGCCGGCGCCCACGCCCGGGATGCTGTCGAGCTCGCTCTGCAGCCGGCGCTGCGTGCCCTTCTGCTCGCGGATGCGGTTACTCGAGCGGTGCGCCTCGTCCCGCGCCAGCGCCAGCATCTGCAGCGCCGGCGTGCTGTGGATGGCGATGGGGTTCTTCTGCTCGGGGAGATAGATGCGGTCCACCAGCTTGTCGCCGCGCACGTTCTCCTTCTCCTTGGCGAGGCCCACCAGCGGGAGCCCGTCCATGCCGAGATCGCGCAGCGCCTCGAGCGCCATGCGCAGCTGCCCGCGGCCGCCGTCCACCACCAACAGGTCGGGCAGCTCCCAGGCCTCGTCGCCCGTGAGCGCGCGCTTGAAGCGGCGCGAGAGCACCTCGTAGATGGCGCCGTAGTCGTCGCCGCCGCTCACGGTCTGGAGGTGAAAGCTGCGGTAGCGGGCGCGGTCGGGCTGCCCGTCCAACAAGGCCACCACGGCCGCCACGGTGTCCTCGCCACCGCTGTGCGAGATGTCGATGCACTCGATGCGGCGCGGGAGCGTGGGCAGCCGCAGCTTCTGCTGCACGGCCAGGAGGCGCAGCTCCACGTCTTGGTCGGCGCGCTGCTTCTCGGTGAACGCGTGCTGGGCGTTCTCGCGCGCCATCTCGAGCAGGCGCACGCGCGGGCCGCGCTGTGGGAGCAGCACCTTCACCCGCGAACCGCGCCGCTCGCTGAGCACCTCGGCGAGGCCGTCCATGGCCTCGACCGCCGCGGGCAGCAGCAGCTCATCGGGGTACTCCGCGCTGTCCATGGAGTAGAATTCGCTCACGAACGAGGCCAGGAGCTCGTCGTCCGGCAGGGACACGTCGCGCAGCCCGAAGGTGCGCACGTTCACCAGCTTGCCCTCGCGGATGCGCAGCAGCGCCACCTCCGCTTGGTCGGCCACGCGATGCAGCCCCACGATGTCCTGGTCCACGCCGCTCACGCTGGTGACACGCTGCTCTTCCTGCACGCGCGACACGGCGCGCAGCTGGTCGCGGAACACCGCGGCTTGCTCGAAGTCGAGCGCGCGGGACGCCTCGCCCATGCGTCGCTCGAGGTGCTTCACCAGCTCGTCGTGGCGGCCCGACAGGAACAGGCCCACGTCGCGCACCTGCTCGAGGTACGCCTCGCGTGGCACGGGGAGCACGCAGGGGGCCGGGCAGCGCTTGATCTGATACTGCAAGCAAGGGCGCACGCGCCGCGCCAGCTCGGCGTCCGTGCACGTTCGCAGCTGAAAGTGGCGGTTCACCAAGCGCAGCGTCTGGCGCGCCGCCGTGGCCGAGTGGTAGGGCCCGTAGTACGAGGCGCCGTCCTTGCGCGGACGGCGCACCACGTCGATGCGCGGCCAGGGCGCCGCCGGGTTGATGCGCAGCGACAAGAAGTCCTTGTCGTCCTTCAGCTTCACGTTGTAGCGCGGCTGGTGCGCCTTGATGAGCTGGTTCTCGAGCAGCGCGGCTTCCTTCTCGCTGCCCGTGACGAAGGTCTCCAAGTCGATGAGCTCTTGGTCGAGGCGCGCCACGAACGCGCGGGCGTCGCTCGTGCCCGGTTGGAAGTAGCTCCGCACGCGGCTTCGCAGCGAGCGCGCCTTGCCCACGTAGAGCACCACGCGCTGCTTGCCGTAGAAGACGTAGACGCCCGGCTGCGGGGGCAGCGTCTCGAGCTTGCGCTGAACGAGGTCGTTGAGGCTCATGGTCGCTCTGCCCTGCGTGAGGCAGTGGACGCGGGACGGGTGGAGGTCAGGGGGCGACGGGGTCGGGGCGGACGACTTGCTGGTCGGTCACCACGGCGTGCAAGGGCACGTCATGGGGAAGGCACGGGGCCTCGCCCACCAGCTGGAAGTCGTAGCAGACACCACAGCGAAAGGCTGTCGGGAGTCGCACCAGCAGCCGGTCGAAGTGCCCCTTGCCGTAGCCGATGCGGTGCCCACGCAGATCCATGACCAGCCCGGGGACCAGCACCACGTCGATGGCGTCGAGCGCCACGGCAGCGGCGCCGGGGGGCGGCTCGCGCAGGCCGTAGGAGCCGTAGACGAGCCCGTCCTCGCCATCGAAGCGCGCCACCTCCAGCGTGTCGGTCTCGGGGTCCACGCGGGTCAGCGCCAGGGTGACGCCACGTTCCCGCAACCCGCTGTGCAGCACCTCGAGCGTGGGCTCGCCCTTGATGGGCAAGAAGGTCAGCACGGTGCTGGCGCGCGCGAGCTCCGGCAGCGCGAGCAGCTGCTCGGCGATGGCCAGCGAGCGCTTGCTGCGCATCTCGGCGGGCACGGACGCACGCAGCGCGCGCATCTTGTCGCGCAGCGCGCGCTTGGCCTGCTGGCGGACGTAGACGTCGAAGTCGGGGTCGTTCGCGACCAGCGCGGCGGTGTCCGGGTCCGGCGGCGCGTCAGAGGTCATCGGGCTCGTCGTCGCCCGGGGGTGGGGTGGACGGAGCCGGGTTGCGCTGCTCGGCGACCTTGGTGGCGCGCCGCGCCAGCTCCGCGTCCTCGCTGAGGCGCAGGTCGATGCGCTCGATGGCGCGGGCGATGGTGTCGCGCGCGAGGCCCTCGAGCTCGCCCCGCTGGCGCTGCGCCTCTTGCAGGTCTTCCACCAGCCCGAGCGCCACTACGGCCAGCAGCTGGGCGGGCGCGGCAGAGCGCTGCGCCTTGGGGCCCAGCTGAGCGATGCGGTCGTTGACGATGCTGGCGAGCCCCTTGAGGTGGCTCTCGTCCGCGTCGGTGCTCAGCCGATAGCGAGCACCCGCGATATCCAGTGTGACCGTACGCTTCACGCGGCAGAAGCTACTGGTGTCCCGAGATCCGGTCAACAAGAGGGATCCGCGGCTTCGCGTGGTGCCCAAAATATCCCGGACCGGCGCAACGTGATAGGCTCGCGCACTCGCCATGATCAACGTTGAGTGTCCATCTTGCTCGGCTCCGTACGAGCTCGACGAGCGCCGCTTGCCTGCAAGCGGAATGAACATGCGCTGCCCGAAGTGCGGCGAGTCCTTTCGGGTGACCAAGGATGGCGTGGGTCCATCCGCCCCCGCAGCGCCGAAGCCGCCTGCGCCACCGCCGCCTGCGCCCGCGCGCCCGCGGATTGCGCCGTCGTTCGATGGCGTGGATCTGCCGGCGCCGAAGCGTGCGGGCGGGCCCGCTGCCGACGCGGATGACCTGGGGCTGGACCTCCCTGCGCCGAAGGCCAAGCCGGGGAGCCCACTTGATCTCGGGCTGGACCTGCCCGCGCCGAAGCGGGCTGCGCCGCCGAAGGCGCCGGATGATCTCGGGCTGGATCTGCCAGCGCCGAAGCGGGCTGCGCCGCCGAAGGCGCCGGATGACCTGGGGCTGGATCTGCCAGCGCCGAAGAGGGCTGCGCCGCCGAAGGCGCCGGATGACCTGGGGCTTGATTTGCCAGCTCCGAAGAGGGCCGCGCCGCCTGGGTTGGACCTTGGGGTGGACTTGCCGGCCGCGAAGAAGGCGGCGCCGCCGAAGGCGCCGAACGACCTGGGGCTGGATCTGCCTGCGCCGAAGAAGGCCGCGGGGAGCATGGACCTGGGGCTGGATCTGCCTGCGCCGAAGAGGGCCGCGGGGGGCGTGGACCTGGGGCTGGACCTGCCTGCGCCGAAGAGGGCAGCGGGGGGTGAAGACCTGGGCCTGGATCTGCCGGCACCACGGGCGAAGACGGGCGGAGGCGGGCTGGACCTGGACCTGCCGGCACCCCGGGCGAAGAGCGGCGGAGGTGGACTCGACCTCGACCTTCCTGCACCACGGGCGAAGACGGGCGGAGGCGGGCTGGACCTGGACCTTCCTGCACCACGGGCGAAGACGGGCGGAGGCGGGCTGGACCTGGACCTTCCCGCGCCGCGCTCACCGCTGGCGGACCTGCCGGCACCGCGCTCACCGCTGGCGGACCTGCCGGCGCCGCGCTCACCGCTGGCGGACCTGCCGGCGCCGCGCTCACCGCTGGCGGATCTGCCGGCGCCGCGCTCACCGCTGGCGGACCTGCCCGCGCCAGCCGGCTCGAACCTTCCCGCGCCCAAGGCCGCTGCCCGGCCCTCTACTCCGTTCGACGCGTTCGATTCCGATCCCGCACCCGCTGGGCGTGAGTTGGCCCGTCCGAAGCCGGGCGCCGCAGACCCTCTCGGCGACTTCGGTGAGCTGGATCTGGGCAGCGCTTCGGCTGGCTTCGACAGCATCCCGCCGCCCGCTGCAGGAGCGGCGGCAGGCGCTGGCTATGGCCTCGGCAGCCTGGACCTCGGGCCGGCCCCCGCGCCGCGCGCACCCGCCGCGCCCAACTTCGGCGTGGCCGAGGAGAGCCCGCGTCGTGGCGGACCCGCAGCACTCGATCAGGGTCTGGACGCGGGGGGCATGGGCGACCTCGACGACCTCGACGAGCTGGCCTTGCCCTCGCCGCGCAGTCGCGCCTCGGCGCCCGGGGCTTCGGCCGGCGGGCTGGGCTATGGCGATGTGGATCTGGGTGGCGACGACGGCGCTGGCCTCGAGTTCGACGGACTCGCGGTCGACGATGAGACGTTCGAAGGCGAGCCAGCAGGTCCGGCGCGTGACGCGATGGTTGCTGCGGCCCGGGATCGAAAGCGCGCGCAGCAGGCTGAGCCCGCCGCCCCCTCGAAGCCTCCCTCGAAGCGTGGCTACAAGGTGCTGGGCGCGCTGGCCGTGGTGCTGCTGCTGCTCGCTGGAGGCGGTGCCGCGCTCTCCCAGACCAAGTACGGCCTGTTCGGCATGTACGCCATCGAGCCCTATCTGCCCGAGGCGGGCGATCCGGCGCGGGTGCGCGACACCATCCAGGAGGCCGAGCAGCTCGCGGCCGACGACACCTACACCGGTGCGCGCGCGTCGCTGCGCACGCTGGCCGCTTACCGCCGCACCGCGGGCCTCAGCCGCGAGCTCATGACGCGCAGCCTGCTGCACGAGTCCCTCTTCGTGGCTCGCTACGGCAACCTGGCGGACGCCAGCACGCGCGCGAGCTCCATCGCCACGCGCCTCGAGCAGCGCGGCAACGACGCCCCCGGCATCGAGCTGGCGCTGGCGGCGAACATGCTGCGGAACGGCGTGGCCAGCGCTGCCCGCGAGGGTGCGGCCCGCGCCATCGCCGTGGCGCCCACCGATCCCTACGCCGAGATCATCGCCGGCGAAGCCGCGCTGCTCGACGACGCCGCGACGGATGCCGTGGCGTCGTTCAACCGTGCGGTCGAGAAGGGCGGCGGGGCCCGGGCGCAGTGGGGCCTGGCCCGTGCCCTCTTGGCCGCGAACGACGCAGGCGCGGTGGACGCCGTGGTGGCGACGCTCGCGCAGAGCCCCCGCCACGTGGAGGCCCGCATCGCGCGCGCCAGCCACCTGGCCAGCGCGGGCGACTGGGAAGGTGCCGTGCAGCTCGCGCGCGAAGCCGGAGGCCTCGTGGCCATCGACGGGACGCGGCTCGTCGCGCCGCCGCGCATCCGGGCGAAGGCGCTCACCCTGCTCGGCCGGCTGCACCTGGCGCGTGGGCAGCGCTCACGTGCCCGCGAGATGTTCGAGCGTGCCATCGAGGCGTCGCCCGATGACGTGGAGGCGCTGGTCGGCGCCGGCAACGCGCTGCTTCACGAGGGCCGCGCGCGCGACGCGCTCACGCGCTTCACCACGCTGCTCGAGGCGTCCATCCCCGAAGAGGAGATGCCCACGCCCGTCGAAGGCGAGCGCACCTACATGGACCAAGCTCGCTTGGGCGCGGCGCAGGCGCTGCTCGCGGTGGAGCGGCCGCAGGACGCACGCACGCACCTGATGACGCTCTTCGCCAGTCACCCCGAGGACCCCGAGGTGCTCCTGTGGCTGGGCCGTGTCGCGCTCGCCACGTCCGGTCGTGACGAAGCCATCGAGCGCTTCCGTGAGGTGGTCCGTCTGGCTCCGGAGCGATACGACGGCTACATGGCGCTGGCGCAGCTCTACTTCGATGCAGACCGGGCCGATGACGCGGCGGCGGTGCTGGCCACGGCGGCCGACCACGTGCCCATGACCGCCGAGGTGCGACGCCTGCGCGGTAGTTCTCAGGTGCGCCTCGGGAACCTCGAGGTGGCCATCACCGAGTTCGAGGCGGCCATCGCGCTCGACGAGCACGACGTGGACTCCCGGTTCCAGCTGGGCGTCACGCTCCGTCGCCTCGGTCGCCTGGCCGCCGCGGACGCCGCGTTCGAAGGTGTGGCCACGCGGGATCCCAGCTACTCGGGCTTGGCGCTCGAGCGCGGGCGCGTCTTCGAGGACCGCAACATGCCGGACCGTGCGGTGGCCAGCTACGCACGCGCGCTCGAAGAAGCGCCCGATGACCTGGATCTCAAGCTGCGGCTCGGAGCCGCGCGCGCGGCCGCCGGACAGCTGGACGCGGCGGAGACCATCTTGCGCGAGGTGCTGGCGGAGCGGCCACTCTCGGCGGAGACACTGCACTTCCTCGGGCGCGTCGAGTTCGACCGCGGTCGCATTCAAGAGGCCGCGCAGCTCTTCGGCCAGGCCGTCAACAACGACCCCTCGGTGGCCACCTTCCATGCCTACCGCGGCTGGGCGGCGTTGCTGCAGAACGACCTGCCCATCGCCAACCAGTCGGCCGAAGCCGCGCTCACGCGCGAGCCCACGTTGCCGCGCGGGCTCTGGCTGCGTGGCGAGCTGCGCGTTCGGACGGGGCAGGCCCGCGAAGGGCTCGTGGACTTGATCGCCGCCGTCACGGCGCAACCCGAGATGCTCGAGGCATGGGCGTCCATGGGGCGTGCGTACGACGAGCTCGGCGACGCGCGGCAGGCCATCATCGCGTACCAGCGCGCCGTCAACGGCCGCCCGCGACAGGGGGAGTGGTGGTACCGCCTGGGTCGCCTGCAGATCGACAGCGGTGACCGCCGCGGCGGGGCCACCTCGCTCGCGCGAGCCACCGTCATCGGCGACGAGACCGTGCCCTTGCCGCCGTGGCTGCCCGCGGCGCACCGCACGCGCGCCGAGGCGCACCGTGCGCTGGGCGAGCGTGGGCCCGCCATCCAGAGCTACCGCCGCTACCTGGACTTGATGCCCAACGGCGCGCCGGACCGCGGCGAGATCGAACGGGCGCTGCTGGACCTCGGCGCCGCGAACTAGCGGAGCGGCGCCTCTCCGCCGCGCTCAGGTACGAGCCAGGAGGCGCTTCAGCTCGAGCGTGGCGTCGCCGATGACCTCGGCTTCGTCGAGGGTGCGCAGCTCGCCGCCCTCGACGAGGACTCGCCCGTGGACCAACACGTGGCGCACGTCGCTAGACTGTGCGCAGTAGACCAGGCGTGAGAGCGCGTCGCCGCCCGGGGCGTGGTGCAGCCGCGAGATGTTCACCACGGTGATGTCCGCGCGCTTGCCGATCTCGAGCGTGCCGATCTGATCGTCGAGGCCGAGCACGCGCGCGCCGTCCAGCGTGGCGAGGCGCAGAGCTTCAGCGGCTGACGTGGCGAGCGCATCCTGCTCCCGCGCACAGGACAGCAGCGCGGCCTGGCGCATCTCCGTGAACGCATCGAGGCGGTTGTTGCAGGCCGATCCGTCGGCGCCGAGGCCTACCACCAGCCCGTGCTCGCGGAACGCGCGCAGCGGAGCGATGCCGCTGCCCAGCTTCATGTTGGCGCTGGGACAGTGCACCACGCGCGTGCCCGCCCGGGCCAGCCGCTTGATCTCGGCCACGCGCAGTTGCACCCCGTGGGCCAACACGGCGCGCGGGCCGGTGATGCCGCACTCCGCGAGCGCCGCGATGTCTTCCTTGCCGAGCTGCTCACGCACCGCGCGGCGCTCCTCGGCGTGCTCGGCGGCGTGCGTGTGCATCAGCGTGTCGCTGCCCGCCACGCGCGCGCTCACGTCCCGCAGCAGCGCGTCCGAGCAGGACAGCACGAAGCGCGGCGCGTACGCGTAGCGCAGCCGGTCCTCGGCGGCGCCGTGCCAGGTGGCGCGCAGGCGGTCACTCTCGGCCACGCTCTCGCGGCGGGTCTCGCGCAGGCCACGCGGCATCCCGGCCCCGCGGTCCATCATGGCCTTGCCCGAGAAGGCGCGCATGCCCGACTCCGCCAGCACCTCGAACACCTGGTCGTGGTGCCGCACCGTGCCCATGTCGAGGATGGTGGTGGTGCCCCCTCGCAGCAGCTCGGCCACCCCGAGGCGCGCGCTGGCGCGCAGGCTGCGTGCGTCGTGAGCAGCTTCATAGGGCCAGATGCGCTCGCGCAGCCAGGGCAGCAGCGGCAGGCCATCGGCCGTGCCACGGAACAGCGTCTGGCACAGGTGCACGTGGGCCTGCACGAAGCCCGGGATGACCACGCAGCCCTCTGCCGGGAGCACACGCGAGGGCGGACCACGGTGAGCCGCGCGGCCCATGGCGAGGATGCGCGAGCCGCGCACGCGGAGATCGGTGCGCACCTCCTCGGTGCCGTGCACGGAGCACAGCGTGAGCAGCGTGCCGCCGCGGATGACGACGTCGAGCTCGCTCACTTCAGCTTCTCCGCGTCGAACGCGAAGGGCAGGAGCGCCGCCACGCTGGTGTCGAGGCGCGCGCCACCCACCGTCTCGCAGCGCACCGGGATGCTGGGCGCGAGCTCGGCCAAGACCTGCCGGCACATGCCGCAGGGGGTGCCGGGGGCTTCTCCCTGGGTGAGCACGAAGATCGCGCGGAACGCGGTGACGCCATCTGAGATGGCGCGCCCGAAGGCGCTGCGCTCGGCGCACAGGCAGAGCCCATAGCTGGCGTTCTCCACGTTGGCGCCCGCGTGGATGCGACCGCTGGTGTCCAACAGCGCGGCTCCCACCTTGTAGTGCGAGTAGGGCGCGTAGGCGTGCTCGCGGGCCAGCGCGGCGGCGTGGCGCAGCTCGGCCCAGTCGATGACGTCGCTCACGCCGCCCCCTCTGGCAGGTCGGCCAGGATGGCGCGCACCAGGGCCTCGAAGCTGCTGTGCGCGCGGCGGGCCACGCGCTCCACGTCGGCGTGGTTCAGCACCTCGTCGCTCAGCCCGGCGGCCGCGTTGGTGATGCACGACAGCCCCAGCACGCGTAGGCCGGCGTGTCGTGCCGCGATGACCTCCAGCACCGTGCTCATGCCCACCGCGTCGCCGCCCAGCGCGCGCAGCATGCGGACCTCGGCGGGCGTCTCGTATTGCGGCCCGAGCACGCCCGCGTAGACGCCCTCGGGGAGTGGCAGCGCGAGCCGGGCGGCCGCCGCGCGGGCCACCTCGCGCAGGGCGGGGTCGTAGGCCTGTCCCATGTCCGGGAAGCGTGGCCCGAGCGCGTCGTCGTTGGGCCCCAGCAGCGGCGTGCGCGCCGTCAGGTTGAGCTGGTCCGTGATCAGCATGAGGTCGCCGGGGCGCAGATCGGGCCGCACGCCGCCGGCCGCGTTGGTGACCATCAGCGTGTGCGCGCCCAGGCGCCGCATCAGCCGCACGCCGTGCGCCACCGTGGCCGGTTCATGGCCTTCGTAGAGGTGCACGCGGCCCTGCATGGCCACGCACGAGCGACCCTCGAGGCGGCCGAGCACCAGACGGCCGCGGTGCCCCACCACGGTGGACGCGGGCAACCCGGGCAGGTCCGTGTAGTCGATGGCGACCGCGTCTTCGAAGGCGTCGGCCAGCGTGCCCAGGCCCGAGCCCAGCACCAGCGCGACCTCGGGGGTGGCGCGTGGGGCCCGCTCGCGCACATGGGCGACGCAGCGGTCGAGGTCGGTTCCGCCGGCGGCCGGCGTGCTCTGCGATGGGTGGGTCACGCGTCAAGGAAACCCAGAGCGGGGGGCCGTGGTCAACCATCACGTCGCTGTGCGCGTGAATGAAGGGCGCGGGCGTCGTAGAGTGGGCGCGTGCAGACCCCCGCGCGCCCCAGCCCCCTCTTGGCCCTTCGAGGCTCCTTCGTGCTGATGCTCGCGCTGCTGAGCCTCCTGCTGGTGCCCAGCTGCTCCCGGCGGCGCGGAGGTGGCGAGGAGCAAGAGACCGCCGGCGCCGAGGCCGTGGCCGTGGCCCTCGCGCCGCGCGAGCTGGTGGGCGCGCTCGCGCTGGACCCCGAGCTGTTGCACCGCGTCCGCACGCTGACCGACGTGGAGGCGCTGTGCGTGGCGGGCAGCAACGAGCTCTGCAACGCCATCGACGAGGACTGTGACGGCCGCATCGACGAGGGCGGCTGCCCCTATCGCTCTGGCGACGTGCAGATCACCATGACCTGGAACAACGGCTCGGACATCGACCTCTTCGTGCGCGAGCCCGACGGCGACGTGCTGAGCCACCAGCGCTCCACGTCGGCCCGTGGCGGCCTCTTCGACTATGCGGGACGCGGTCAGTGCGACTCGGCCATCGAGTACCCGCGCATCGAGAACGTGTCGTGGCTGCGGGAGGAGGCCCCCGAGGGCGAGTACCAGCTGCTCCTGCACCGCTGGGGCGACTGCCTCGACCGCGCCACCGAGACCCAGGACGCCGTCAGCGTGATCCTCTCCATCAGCGTGGCCGGCGTGCGCCTCGGCACCTTCCAGGTGGAGCTCGGGCCGCAAGAGCGCTTCGAGGGGATTCGGTTCCGGATCAGCGCTCCGTGAAGCGCGCGGCGTGGTGGGCGGCCGCGCTCGCGTACGCCGGTTGCTGGCTGGTGGTCGTCGCCGCGGGGTTCGGCGCGGGCCCACCCAGCACGGTCGCGCTCGCGGTGGCGGCGTCGTTCTTTCCATACGCCGCGCTGGTGGTGGCCCACGTCGGCGACGCGCGTTCGGCTCGGGCGTGCCGCCGGGCGCTGTGGCTCACGCTGGGTCTCGGGCTGGTGCTGCTGGCCGTTCCGCCGGTGCTCAGCGACGACCTGTACCGCTACGTGTGGGATGGCCGCGTGCTGGCGGCGGGACACGACCCCTATGCGCACGCGCCCGACGCGCCCGCGCTGGCGGGGCTGCGCGACGCCCACGCGCTGCGGGTGAACCACCCCGAGCTGCCCACCATCTACCCGCCGTTGGCCATCGCGGCGTTCGCGGCGCTCTCCGGGCTGGGGCTGCTGGGGCCCAAGCTGCTGGGGCTGCTGGGGCACGCGCTGCTGGTGTTGGCCGTGGCACGGCTGACGCCGCCGGCCCGCAGCGCGCAGGCCAGCTTCGCCGTGGCGCTCAATCCGCTGCTCTTGGCCGAGGGGCCGCTGAACGGGCACATCGACGTGCTGGCGGCGGCGTGCGTGCTGCTGGCGTTGCTGGCGTGGTCGCGGCTGCCCGGTGGCACTTCCACCGTGGGCCCCGTCGTGACGACCCCACGCCCCCATCGCGCCCGCGCCGACCGCGCGGCGAGGTTCCGGGTCGGCCTGTTCGGCGCGCTGGCCATCGGGCTCAAGCTGGTGGGCTTCTTGCTGGTGCCGCTCCTGGCCGGGGCGCGCGACCGTCGCCTCCGCTGGGTGGCACCCGCGCTGTTGCTGGTGGGCGTGGCGTTGCTCGCGCCGCTGCCCTTCGCGGGGCACGCCGAGCGCGACGTGCCGAGTGGCCTCGGGCAGTACGCCACGCGCTGGCGCGGGAACGACGGGGCCTACGGCGTGCTCGAGCGGGGCATCGAGCGGGCGCTGGTGCGGCACTACGGGCTGCGCTGGGGAAAGCTGGACCTCGAGCCCGAGCCCACCTGGCTGAGACAGCTCGCGCGCCTCGGCGTGGACCCGCGCGCGGGGCTCCTCGGGCCCAAGAAAGAGCCCCCGCCGCCCACGCTGGTGGAGCCCTCTGTGCTGGCCCGGCCCCTGGCGCGCGCGTGCGTCGTGCTGCTGCTGCTGCTGGTCGTGCTGAGCGTAGTGGTGCGTCCGGTCCCGCCCGCGCTCGCGCTCCGGCGCATCGTTCTCGCGGCCCTGCTGCTCACCCCGCAGCTGCACCCCTGGTACCTGGCGCTGCTGGTGCCGCTCGAGCTCGTCACCGGGCGCGTGGCGGGGCTGGCCTTCGCAGCAGCGGTCTACGTGGCCTACGTGCCCCTCGACGCCTGGGCCGTCACGCGAACGTGGCAGGTGGATTCGGGCGCCCTCGGCGCCATGCACCTCCTCGTGCTGGGCGTGTGGATCGCCGAGCGGGTGCTCGCGCGCTCCGCGACCCGGGGACCCGAATTGCGCGAACGTTGACGCACGCGCGCGCTTTCCCGTAAATTTGCCGCTGATTTTGCGGCCACCGCTTTCACGGCCGAGTCAGGACCACGCGTGACCGATCTCTCCCTGCCCCCCGGAATTGCCACCCGCTTCACGGCGCAGTCGCTGCTGCACCGAGGCCGGATGGGCGCAGCCTATCGGGCGCGTTCCGCGGCGGGCGCCGAGGGGGTGCTGCGCTTGCTCGACACCTCGCTCTCTCGCTCGGCCACCGACCGCATGCGCCTCGCGCGCGGGCTCGACAAGCTCATGACCGTGGCGCACCCGGGCTTGGCCGTGCCCAGCGAGCACGGCGAGGACGGCGGTCAGCTCTGGTTCTTCCGCCCGTTCGTCGAGGGCGTCAGCCTGGCCGAGCGGCTGGCGCAGGGGCCCATGGCCATGGATCAGGCGCTCAGCGTGGGCGGCCAGGTGGCCGATGCGCTGCATGCCCTGCACCGCGCGGGGCTCTTGCACCGTGACCTCTGCCCGGAGCGCATCCTGCTGCAGCCAGACGGTCGCGCGGTGATCGTGGACGCCACGGTGGCCGCGCCGGTGGACGATGACCACGAGCGCATCTTCGGGACCGCGCCGTTCGTGTCGCCCGAGGAGGTGGAGGGCAAGCCCACCAGCTTCCGCAGCGACCTCTATGCGCTGGGCGCCATCCTCTATGCATCGCTCTCGGGCGAGCCGCCCTTCGATGGCCCCACGGCCGCGGTCTTCAAGGCGCACCTGAGCGATCCCCCTCCGCCGTTGGGCATGGACCTCAACGCGGAGGTGCGCGGCCTGCTGGACCAGCTGCTGGACAAGGAGCCGCGCCGCCGGCCGTTCTCCGCGCAAAAGGTGGCCAAGACGCTGGTGTCCTACGTGCCGCCCGCCCTGCGTGTGGCGGAAGGTCCCGCCGGTGCACCCAGCGCAGCGCGGCCTCCGGTGACGGCGCCCGCCGTGGCGGCACCCGTGGCTGCTCCGCGACCGGCCGCTGGGCCGCCACCGCGCTCGCCCAAGGCCACATTGCTCGGCGTGCCGGCCATCATGCCCCCTGCGGCTGCCCCCGCGCCGGCCGCCACGGCGCCGGCCGAGCCCACCACCGCGCGCCAGCCCAGCATCCCGCCGCCGGTGCCCAGCGGTCCCAGCTCGGGCCGACTACCGAAGCGCACCATGGTGGGGATGCCCGCGCCCAGCGTGGAGAGCACCTCCGGCTTCCGCGATGACGCCACCCAGCAGATCCAGCTCGAGCAGATCGTCGAGGCCCGCGAGCTGCGTGGGCAGGCGCCGGGCACCGCGCCCACGGCTCCGCTCGGCACCTCCACGGCCACCAAGAGCCGCATCGACACCACGCAGCAGATTGGCTTCGAGCAGATCGTGGAGGTGCGTCCGAGCCGCCTCCCGCCGCCCACTCCGCCGGCCGCGCCGCCGCTGTTCGAGCGCACCGCCACGGACTTTCCCGCACCCGCACCCGAGTTGACCGGCTTCGAAGAAGAGCCGACGTCCATGTTCGATGGTCACCTCGCGGGCGCGCCACCCGTCGCCGCACCGGCGCCGCTCTTCGAGGCGTCGCCGTCCATCCTGGTCACGCCGCCCGTCGAGACGCCGCCGGTCACTGGGCCCACGGGCTTCGAGGACGACGAGCCCACCCGCATGTTCGACGGCCACGAGCCGCCCACCACCGAGATGACGCTGCCCCCGGTGGATGACGCCGACGTGGCGGACGACGAGGAAGCCGAGGACGAGCCCACCGCGATGTTCAGCTCGTCGGACCTCGGGCACACGGTGGAGGACGCGGCGCCCGCGGGACTCGCGGCGCCCATCATCGCGTTCGATCCCCCCCCGCAGGCAGCCGCGCCCGTGACCGCGCCGCTGGGCGCCATGCCCACCGCGCCTCCCGCGCGCATCAGCGCGCCGCCACCCCTGGCGGGGCGGGTCAGCGCGCCGCCTCCGCTGGCCGCGGCTGTGGCCCCTGCGCCGCTTGCCCCACCACCCGCCGTCTTCGCTCCCCCCGCCAACTTCCCAGCGGCTGCACCGGCCGTGGCCTCGGACGCGCCGCCCAGCGCCGCTTCGGCAGCCGACGTGGCGCCCATCGCGGCCCAACCGGTCAGCGCCGCGCAGCCCAAGCGCTCGGGGCTCAAGATGGCCCTCATCGCGGCTGTCCTGCTGGGCGTCACGGGCGCCTGCATCGTGGGCATCTGGCTCGCGCTTCCGACCGACGACGACACCGCGGGGTCACCGCCGGCCACCATCGCGGGCACTGGCACCCTCACCGCGCCGACGCCGGCGCCCCTGCTCGACGCAGGGACCGTGGCGTTGTTGCCACCCGACTTGGGTCCCCCCGACCTGGGTCCGCCGGACCTCGGTCCGCCCGACTTGGGCCCGCCGGATCTCGGCCCGCCCGACCTGGGCCCGCCGGATCTCGGCCCGCCCGACGCGGGTCCCATGGACGACGTGGCATTCATGAACGGCCCGCGTCCGCGTGGCCGTGCCGAGCGCGCGCGCTGGCTGGCCCTGCGTCGCGCCGCCGCGGCCAGCAGCATGATGAGCGCCGCCCGCCCGGCCGCCGCAAACGCCAGCGCGTCGTCGGGCATTCAAGAGCGAGCGCGCGCAGCCACGGCCGCCGGCAACCACGCCGAGGCCACGCAGCTCTACGAGCAGCTCACGCGCTCGTCGCCTTCGAACGCGGGCGCTTGGTTCGCCCTTGGTCAGTCGCGCATGCGTCAGCGCAACGGGCGCGGCGCCGCAGCGGCCCTCGAGCGAGCCACGCAGCTGTCTCCGCGCAACGCCAACTACTGGGCCACCCTCGGCACGGCGCGCCGCAACTCGGGTGACGCAGGGGGCGCGCGCTCGGCCTTCCAGCAAGCGCTGCGCTTCGATCCCACCAACGCGACCGCGCTGCGCGGCCTCGGCCAGTAGGCGAGCCAGAGGCGAGTCATCGGAGACCGAGCGCGTGTCCGAGTGGCAAGCCTCAGCTCGTTGCGCCCACACCGCGCCGGGCAGAGGGGGGGCCCGGACGCGGCGGGGCGGCCCCCCCCCGCCCCCCCCCCCGCCCCCGCCCCGCCCCGCCCCGCCGCCCCGCCGCCCGCCCCCCCGGCCGCCCCCGCGGGGGGGGGGGGGGGGGCCCCCCCCCGGCCCCGGCCCCGGCCCCGGCCCCGGCCCCGGCCCCGGCCCCGGCCCCGCCCCCCCCCCCCGCCCCCGCCCCCGCCCCCCCCCCCCCCCCCCCCTCAGCGCGCGTGCCCGATGCCCACGGCGTCTCGCACGCGGCGCATGGTCTCGCGGGCGTGCACGCGCGCGCGCTCGGCGCCGGCCGCCAGCAGCTCGTCCAGCTTGGCCTCGTCGGCGCGCAGCGCGTTGTAGTGCTCACGCTTGGGCCCGAGCTCCGCGTCGATGGCCTCGAACAGCATCTGCTTCGCGTCGCCCCAGCCGAAGCCACCGGCCGCCAAGCGCTCGGCCAGCACCGCTGCGTCCTTGGGCGACAGCTGCAGCAGCAGCTCGTACACCGTGGAACCCACAGCGGTCTTGGGCTCCTCGAGGGACTCCGAGGTGGTCTTGATCTTCATGACCATCTTGCGCAGCGCCTTCTCGTCCGCGAAGAGCGGCAGCGTGTTGCCGCGGCTCTTGCTCATCTTCTCGCCGTCCGTGCCGGGCACCAGCGGCCCCTCCGCGATCACCGCTTCGGGCACCACCAGCGTGCCCTCGCCGTAGACATGGTTGATGCGCAGCGCCACGTCGCGGCACAGCTCGAGGTGCTGCTTCTGGTCCTTGCCCACGGGCACCACGTGCGTGTCGTACAGCAAGATGTCCGCGGCCATGAGCACCGGGTAGTAGAACACGCCCGCGTTGGGCTTCTCGCCGCCCTTCTCGAGGGCGTCCTTGTAGGCGTGACCGCGCTCCAGCTGCCCGGTGCCCAGCTGGCAGCTGAGGATCCACGCCAGCTCGAACACCTCGGGGATGGCCGACTGCCGGAAGAGGATGGTCTCGTTCGGGTCCAGCCCCGACGCCAGCCACGTGGCGGCCACGTCGTACACGTACGTGTGGAGCGCCTTCGGGTCGCTCACCGTGGTGACCGCGTGGTAGTCCGCGATGAAGTAGAGCGAGCGGTAGCCGCGCGCGAGCTCGAGGGCAGGGCGAATGGCGCCCAGGTAGTTCCCGAGGTGCGGCGTGTTGGTCGGCTTGATGCCGGTGAGCGAGGTTTTCACCGGCGGAGTCTATCCCGGCTCGGCACGCAGACAAGCGCGCGAGCGTGGGTCAGGCGCCGAGGCCCGTGGCGCCAGCGGTCTCGCGCGAAGCCTCCGCCTCTGGCGCGTCGGTCACGGCTTCGCCGTCGCTCGGAGCGGCCTCGTCGGTGCTCTCGGTGGGCAGCAGGTGCGGCGGGATCTCCAGCAGCGTCCCGTTGCCCTCGCGCACGGTCTCTTCGACCAGGATGTAGCCGCCCGTCACGCGCTCCCACTCCTGCGCCACGATGGTGTCGGCGATCATCATGGTGCTCTGGTCGTACCAGCTGATGTGCACCACGGAGGTCGCGTTCTCCTGCTCCTCACCGCTCACCTGCACGTCCAGGATGTCCATGTCGGCGATCTGGATGTCGCGTCCCCAGCGATGGTGGCGCAGCCGGAAGTCGCCGCGGCGGGCGGGTGTGACGCGCAGCTGCGCCAGATCCATGCGGTTCCAGCGCGTCTCGTCGTTGTATCCCACCACGGCGTCGCGCAGCTTCTCCTCGGAGCCCACGTTCTGGAAGATGCAGCCCGAGGCGAGCACGAACGCGAGGAGCGGGAGGGGGCGAAGGAGGCGGCGCATGCCCGGACGCTAGGGAACGCGCGCCAGGGAAGCAAGATTTCGGCAGCCCAAGGGGTACACTCCCAGGTACCGCCATGCGTCGCACACCCCACTTCCTTCTATTGGTCGCCGCGCTGCTCGCCCTCTTCGCCCGGGACGCGGACGCGCTGTGCGTGGCCACGCGCACCACGGCCATCCTGGTGACGCCGCTGGATGTGCCCGTCGCGGCCGACGGATCGCTGCTGGCGGGCATCCAATACGGGTTCGATGCTGGCGGGCTGCCGGCCAGCTACGGCAGCGCGGGGGAGTTCACCCTGCCGCCGCTCGCGCTGGTGCAACGGACGCGCCGGGTGCCCGTGACGCAGCACCCCATTCCGGGCGGCCTGATCCGGCTCGCCTGGGCGACCCCGCCGCCTCCCGGGGTGTACGCCCTCGAGGGCTTCGCTGGGCCCGGTGAGACCCCACCTTCGGTCACCATTGGAGGCGTGCTGCCACCTCCACCCGCTGCGCCCGTGCTCACGAGCGTCACGCACCAAGAGCGCCACCAGGCCTACGAGGGCCCGCGTGGCGCCGGCCGGTGGACCCAATGGCAGACCCGCGTGGAGCTGGGGCAGGCGTTGCCCGACCTGGCGGAGTTCCTGGTGGTGCGCACGGTGGGGTCCACCGTCGGCCTCCAGTTCTTCGATGCGCGCTTCGGCACCACGCTGGAAGACAGCGGCACGCTCGGTGGCCGCTGCGAACCCGGCTTCGTCGAGGGTCGTGGCCGGGTGGCCGTGCGCGCGCAGGTGGAGGCCTACGTCATCGACCACTTCGGCCGCGTGTCGCCCCCGAGCGCGCCCGTCCGAGTGCGTTGAGCTCAGCGCTCGCCGCGGCGCGCCAGCACGAACACCGAGTCGTCCAGCACCACCACCGGGCGCTTCGACGAGCCACGACACAAGTAGGGAGCCCGTGAGAGCGAGCACACCTCGAGGCCCAGCGGCTCGAAGCACAGCTCGGCGAGGGTGCGCGCGGCGTGCTCGAACGAGCGGTCGTCGAGCGGCAAGCGCTCGTCGGGTTCCAGCGTGAGCGGGCCCACGTGCACGTGCGGGGAGAGCGGCAGCGGCACGGCGAGCAAGAGCCGGCCACGCGGCGCCAGCAGCTCACGCAGGCGCTCCAGCAGGGTGAGCGGCCGCGCGCTGCGGTCCAGCACGTTGAGCATGGCGATGACGTCGAACGGCCCCGGCTCGGGCAGCGCCTGCGTGGCCAGGTCCAGCTCGTGGCAGCGGAAGCCCCGCTCGCGCAGGCGCGCGGCCATCTTGGGCGAGAGCTCGGTGGTGACCACGCTGCTCATGTCCACCATCGCGCCCGTCAGCTCGGCCGTGACGTGACCATCCCCGGCGCCCACGTCCAGCAAGCGCCCGTGCAGCCGGTCCCCCAGCAGCGTGCGCCACTGCGCGCTGCCGAGCACGCGCATGTCGTGCGTGCCCAGCAGCCCGTTGGCGTCGTAGTCGCTCATCAGCTTGCTGAGGGCCCCCCGCGCCGCCATGGCCCAGCCGCCGTGCGGGTGCTCGAGGGCGTGGTCGATCCACGCGCGCGTCGCCGGGTCTGCGTCCAGCCACTGCGCACGCGACGAAAGCGCCGGGCCCAGGCGCTCGGGGTCCATCCCATAGCGCAGCGTGACCCCGCGATAAGCCGTGGCACCCGGACTCAGCATCTCAGTTGAGCGTGTGCTGGCCCGAGCGGCGCCGGCGCGTGCCGCCGAAGATGGCCCCCCAGCCCTCGCGGTAGGCCGGCGTGGACACCTGCGCCGGGCCGCCGCCCACCGTGCTGGGCTCTCCCGAGGGCAGCGCAGGGGCCGCAGGCTCGGCCGCCTCGGTGCGCGCGGGGGCCTCACCCGGCACGCGGTAGAGCGTCTGCGCATCGAACAGCTGCGGGCTGTCGGCGCGCGGCCGGAGCGCCACCACCTCACCGCCGGGGGTCAGCGCCTTGCCCTCTTCGAGCGGACGCATCTCGCCCACGTGCAGCTCCTCGCCGCGCTTGCGCAGCACGCGGAAGGCGCCGTCTTCGCTCTGGCCGTGCACCAGCACCACGTCGTCGGTCTTGGCGGGGGCGGCGGGCGACGGCGCCTCGACACGGACAGGGGCGGCCCGGCTCACGGTCGTGGCGGAGGTCCTGCGCTTGCGCGACGCGTCGGTCACCCCGGACTCATAGCAGCCACGCGACGAACACGCGAGAGCTGTCTCAGGGGCGGGGTCATGGGGCACCCCCGGCTGGAAGCCTGATGATCCTACACATCTTGCTAGGGGGCCGAATCGGCTTGCTGCAAGGCACTATGGCCACCCGGGTTGAAACCTGTCCAGTCCGTCTGAAAGCCCGGGGCGGCGGTGAGTCGCGTGTTCAGAGGAGATGGACGACGCGACGACGTGGGCAGACGAAGAGTTTGGTGGAGCGGACCTCGGTGACGTTAGGCGGACCCGACGTTTGGTTCGCGTGGCAGCACGGGTCGCTCAGGCGCCCGGCGGGACGCGGCGACGACTGAGGCCAAGAAGGTGCGCCCCGAGGCGCTGCTAGCCGCTACCGCGTCGTCGACAGCCCGTCGATGCGGGGCGGCGCGGGCCTGGTGCTGGGCTCGGCTCGATTGACCCAACGCCGGACTAAAGTCGTCAATGCCGTGGCAGTGGCTCCGAACGACAAGTTCGAGGGCGTGCTGGACGTGAAGTTCTGGGCGCGTGGGGCAAGCAAGTCAAAGCAGAGTCGCTACCTTCGTCGGCGAAGCCGGGACACGGAGATGCGGCACTGGAGCGCAGCCGTGAAGAGCGTTAGCAAGGTGCTCAAGGCCCACGCGCCGAAGGTCCGGCCGTGGTTCGTGATGGACCGCGAGGCCGATGAATCCGCCTTGCTGAGGCAACTGAGCAAGGCGGGGACGTGGTTCACGATTCGGGCCGCGCAAGACCGCGTGGCCCGATGGCGTAAGAAGCCGACGAAGCTGTTCTCGGCTGCAAGCGCCGCGAAGCTCATGGGCCGACGCGTTCTGCACATCCCGCGAACGCCGCAACGCGCTGCTCGAGCTGCCAAGGTCACCATTCGAGCCACGTCGCTGAGGCTGATGCTTCCAACGTACGCAGCTCGGGACGAACGGATCGCGCTCGATGTTGGTGTCGTCGAAGTCCGTGAGGTGGGAACCGTTTCCAATCCCATTCACTGGGTGCTGCTCACGAATCGCCCTGTGACGACGCTCGCAGAAGCCGACCGCGTCATCGACAGCTATCGAGCCCGCTGGCGCATCGAGGAGTTTCATCGGACCTGGAAGTCGGGCGGGTGTGACGCTCAGAACATTCATCTTCGGAGCGCGAACGGGATTCGAAAATGGTCCATCCTGCTCGCAGCCGTGGCTGCACGAACTGAGCACATCAAGCGACTGGCTCGCACCCAACCCGCGGAGCCCGCGACCTGTGAGCTAACCGAAATCGAGATCCGAGCTCTCATCTTCGCCAAGCGACTCATCAAGAACACCGTCGAGGAGGTGCCCGATGGCATCCCCACGATGCGAACAGCCGTGCGATGGATCGCGGACATCGGTGGCTGGTCAGGGCAGTACGCCAAGTACGAACCCGGCTCGACAAGCATCTCGCGCGGGCTCGATGAGCTGTCCCGCTACACCAAGATGTTCACTGCACTCGCCGAAAACCCCGAACTCGCCGCAGAGTTCTTGAAGAAGCGATGAGTGGACAGGGTTGAAACCCGGGGCAGCATCCCGGGCCTGGATCAATTGCGGAAGTCCGCCCCCTGCCGGGCGCGGACTGCGTTGTTCAAGGTCGGATGGGTCTCGAGTTCTGCGTCATCCGCGCCTTTGCGCTCAGCCGCAGTCCTGCTTGGAACTGCCCAGTCCGGGCCCGCCAGGGGCTGGACTTCCGCGCCGGTCAGGGCGGGGGATGCTGCCCCGGCTTTCAAGCCGGGGTGCCCAAAGAACCTTGCAGCAAGGCGAAACCGTCCACTCGCGAGATGGGTGGAATCTTCAGCACCTCAGCGCGGGATGCCCTGGAAGTACATGCCGCGCCCCCCGTGCGGGAACTCGTAAGTGCCGTAGTCCCACGCGTAGCCCGCTCCGAAGGGCTCCACCATGGCGAACAGCTCGCGCTCGTTGTAGACGCGCAGCGTGCTGACCAACCCGTCCCACGTGCTCACGGCCAGCGCGATGGGGGTGAGCCACGTCCAGAACATCTTCTGGCCGCGCTGCTTCGGCGAGCGCAGCGGGTTCTGGTACAGCACGCGCACCCCGGATGCCGCAAACGGCAGGAAGCCGCGCGGGTCACGCTCGAAGCCCTCGAGGATCAGGATGGGCGCGCGGTCCGTCACGGCGGCGCGCAGGATGGCGGTGCCCAGCGCCGGCGGGAAGTGATGGAAGGCGTTCCAGATGACGCGCGCGCGCTTGGCCGAGATCTCGGGCGGGATGTTGGTGGCGTCCACCGGTGTGGCCACGAAGTCGATGGACCCGGGCCGCCGCTCGCGCGCCGCGCTCCACGCCTCGATGCGCGGGAAGAGGTCCGTCTCCAAGATGTGGGGCGGGCGCTTGCCCTCGGCCTGCATCTCGCGGCACAGGATCTCGGCGGGGCCGCCCGCGCCGGCGCACAGGTCCAGGATGGCGTCGTAGCCCGCCGTCTCGAGGAAGCTCTCCACCACCGGGATGGTGGCGCGCACCACGCCGGCCTCGTCCAGCACTTGGCTGAGCGTCTCGATGACGGTGTCACGCAGCGACTCGGGGGTGCGGGCGTGGTCGTTGAACTCGAAGAGCTGGAGGCGCGGGAGAGCCATACCGCAGTCTACGCTGGTACAGTGCGCCATGCCTAACGCCTGCGTGCTCGTCGTGGACGACGAGAAGAACATCCTGTCGACGCTCTCGCGGGCGCTCCGCATCGAGGACTTCGACGTGGACGTGGCGGGCAACGCCACCATCGCCATCGAGAAGGTGGCCACCAAGGCCTATGACGTGCTGCTGGTGGACGTGAACATGCCCGGCATGGACGGCATCGCCATGCTGGACAAGCTGCGCGCCGACGGGAACAACGTGCCCGTGATCGTCATGAGCGGGCACGGCAGCATCGACACCGCCGTAGCGGCCACGCGCGCGGGCGCGCACGACTACCTC
The DNA here is from genome assembly GCA_016706685.1 of Sandaracinaceae bacterium. Lineage (NCBI taxonomy): Bacteria > Pseudomonadati > Myxococcota > Polyangiales > Sandaracinaceae > Sandaracinaceae bacterium. Next base: position 100,425 of record JADJJE010000022.1, read on the forward strand.
GAGAAGCCCATCAGCACGGACCGCCTGCTGCTCTCGCTCTCGCGCTGCCTCGACTACCAGCGCCTGGCCACCGAGAACAAGGCGCTGCTGGCCAAGGTGGACGCGGGCGCAGGCCTCTTGGGGGACAGCCCGGCCATGCACGCGCTGCGTGAGCGCATCGCCCTCGCGGCCAGCGCCAACGCCCCGGTGCTGGTCACGGGGGAGCGCGGCACGGGCAAGGAGCTGGTGGCGCGCGCCATCCATCTGGGCAGCAAGCGCTCGTCGCTGCCGCTCGAGAAGCTCAACTGCGCGGCGGTGCCCAAGGAGCTCATCGAGAGCGAGCTGTTCGGCCACGAGGCGGGCTCGTTCACGGGCGCCACCAAGCAGCGCCGCGGCAAGTTCGAGCGCGCGCACCGCGGCACGCTGTTCCTGGACGAAGTGGGCGACATGCCCGAGGCCATGCAGGCCAAGCTGCTGCGCGTGCTGCAAGAGGGCGAGCTCGAGCGCGTGGGCGGCAGCGAGCTGCTCAAGATCGACGTGCGCGTGGTGGCCGCCACCAACAAGACGCTCAGCGCCGAGATCGAAGAGGGGCGCTTCCGGGCCGACCTCTTCGACCGCCTGAACGTGGTGCCGCTGCGCGTGCCCCCGCTGCGCGAGCGGCGTCAGGACATCCCCACGCTGGTCACGCACTTCCTGCACCAGAGCGCGCTGGCCAACGACCGCCCGGGCAAGTCCATCTCGGCGGGCGCGCTCGCCTTGCTCGAGCAGTACGACTACCCCGGCAACGTGCGCGAGCTTCGCAACCTGGTGGAGCGCCTGGTGATCCTCACGCCCAGCGACGACATCCGCGAGTCCGACGCGCGCGCGCTCTTGCCCATCGCCGAGGGCGGCCGCGTGGCCGGCAGCTACTTCCGCCCCGACGCCACGCTGCGCGACATGATCGAGGAGGCCGAGCGCGACCTCGTGATCCGCGCGCTCGAGCACCACGACGGGCACATCACCAACACGGCGGCGGGGTTGGGGTTGGAGCGCAGCCACCTCTACAAGAAGATGAAGGCGCTGGACATCAAGCGGTGAGGGTTGTGGGCCGCCACATTGTTCCCACAGTGCTTACATGAAAGACAGGGCAGCGAAGGAAGGCGAGGCTTTCGAGCGAGTCAAGACCGCCCTGCAGGCAGCGTTCGCAGAGCCTCGCGAGAACTATCACCCGCTGACACTCCAGCGAATTCGAGCGCAGGCCATGCAGGGTGAGTGGGCACCCACGGCTGAAGCCTGATGATCCTACACATCTGGTCAGCTTGCCGATTCACCTTGCTGCAAGGTTCCATTGGCACCCACGGCTCGCCGGGGCAGCAACCAGGCCTGGCGATCTGAAAGTCCCTCGGGCGGACTGAGCGAGGAAGTTGAGGCCGTCTACCAGGTTCTCGGCTAGTCCGCCTTCGGGCGGACTGGGTGAACGACAATGGGGTGTGTTCGACCGAGGGTGGCGGGACGCTGTGTCTGAGTACCCTTGGTAGGGCAAACCCTGCTGTCAGTCACCTAGTCCCCGCCAGGGGACTTTCGCCCATCAGGCCTGGCGCCAGCCGGCTTCCAGCCGGGGGTGCCCATTGGACCTTGCAGCGAGGCAAATCGGCCCGCGTGCGAGATGTGTAGGATCATCAGGCTTCAGCCGTGGGTGCCCATGTCCCATCAACGCCCCGGCAGCACACTCGGCGGGCTCGGCCGTACCGCCCGCAGCGCAGGCAGCCGCGACGCCGGCGGCCTTGGCGAGCCCAGCAGCGCGGACAGCGTGGGCGCGTGCCGGCGCACGTCCACGCGCTCCTCGGTGACACCGGCCACGATGCCGGCGCCCACCAGCAAGATGGGGACCTCGCGCTCGCGCGCCGAGATGCCACCCGATGAGGTGCCGGCTCCGCGCGGCGGCACCGTGTCCAGCACGAATCCCTCGCGTGGGATGATGTAGATCTCACCGCCCAGGCCGGGCACCAGGCTCTCGCGCACCAGGCTGTCGACGTCGTCGGCGCCCTCGCGCGCGGCGGGGATGGCGTCCACGCCGTTGGCATAGGCGCGCAGGATCTCGGGGCGCCCCTCCAAGAAGCGGATGGCCGCCGTCACGGCCTCGTCCACGCGGAACGGCGCGCCGCGCGTGAGGTACACATACGGTGGGATGATGGTGTCCACCCACGCGATGTCGTCCTTCTGGAGCGCCTCATCCAGGCCGTCGTCCAGGGCTTCGCGCAGCGCGTCGAGGTCCACGCGGTGGTGGTCGCGGTGCCGCTCGGGCAGGTCCACCACGCCGCAGTCGCTGGTGAGCACCACCGCGATGGGCCCGCGCTCGAGCAGCATGTCCACCAGCTCGGCCAGCAGCAGGTCCGCCGCGATCAGGTTGTCCAGGTACTCCCACGAGTGCACGCCGTAGAGCCGGGCGGCCACGCCCGTGCCGCCGATGGCCACCGTGAGGAGGTCCGGGATGTCGTCCTGCCCGAGCCCGTCTTCCTGGATGCGGCGGGCGGCGAGCGCCAGCAGCGACTCGGTGCTGCGCGGGGTGGCGTGCAGCGCCAGCGCGGGCAGCGGGGCGCGTGTGGTGTCGCGCGGGAAGACGGTGCCGAGGCCCTGCCAGTCGAGCTCGCCCTCCACGTGGTCGGAGCCTGCGAACTGCGAGAGGTGCGCCTCGTCGTGTGGCAACCAGGGCCCGAGGTAGCGCGTGGTGTCGAGGTGCGTGTCGTTGGCGCCCCGCACGCCGGGGTTGGCGTCCGGGCTGTCCCACGCGGGCCCGAGCGGCACGTAGCGCCCGCGCTCCACGTGATGCGCCCAGCCACCGCGGCCCTGGTGCCCCATCGCGGCCCACGCGGTGCGCGGATCGAGCGAGATGGCGCTCACCTTGGCGGTGCTGGCGGTGGCCTCGCGCAGCGCGTCGGCCACGGTGCGCACGCCCGGCGGCCCGGGGGGCTCGGGGTCACGCAGCGTGTCGGCCACCACGCGGGTGAGGCGCGGCGTGGCCCCCGTGTAGAGCGTGGCGTAGGCCGGCGCGCTGTGGGTCACGGCAAAGGGCAGGGTGGCGCGTGGATAGAACGCGCCCTCGCGCATGGCCCGGCGAATGAAGCCCTGCTCGGGCAGCGCGGGCAGCAGGCGCTCGAGGGTCTCGCTGTCGAGCGCCTCGATGACCACCGACAGGACCAGCTGCGGGGACTCGCTGCGCGCCCAGGTGCGGGCCTCGGCCTCCCCCTCACTCGCGGGCTCACTCGCAGGGGCACTCCGCACCAGGTCGGTTCCCGAACCGTCGCTCGACTCGCCGCATCCGCCTGCCAGCAGGCCCAGCCCCGCGAGCCCGGCCCACGCACACAGCCACCCGCGCCCGTTCACGCGCGGCCGCTGGCGCCGGCGGGGCTCAGGGTCTCTTCCAGGAAGTCGTAGCTGTCGTCCCAGCATGCTCGGGCCTTCTCACGCCACACGAACGCATGGAACGCGTGGATCTCTCCTGCGTAGTAGCGCAAGCGCGAGTCTCCTCCCAGCGCCTCGAGCGCGGCGTGCAGCCGGCGGCTGTCGTCGATGAGCGGATCCTTGGTGCCGATGGGGATCAAGAATGGCGGCAGCGGGCGCGCCAACGTGGGTTGCTGCTCCAGCACCACCACCGGGTCCAGCAGCGCGCGCGGGGTCTCCTGGTCGTGCGCGTGCGGGGCATAGCCGTGCGAGATGATGTCGATGCGGCTCTGCACCAGCTCCGAGATGGCCGGCTTGCGGCGCCGGAAGCGCCCCGGGTCCGTGACCTGGTGCACCCCGCAATACGGAATGACCGCGCGCGGCATGAGCCCCGTGCTGAACGCCTTTCGCGCGTAGGCTTCTTCGCGCTCCTGCACCAGCGCCACGGTGAGCGAGGTGGCCAGGTTCGCCCCGGCCGACTCCCCCGCGATGGCCAGGCGGTCGAGGTCGGCCCCGAACGAGGCCCCGCGCGCCGCGATGAAGGCATAGGCGTCGCACACGTCTTCGAGCGCAGCCGGGAAGCGGTGCACCGGGGCCAGGCGATAGTTGATGTTGAACACCAGGTAGCCGGCGCGCGCCAGCATGGCCCCCATGATCCAGTGGGTGTCCTTCGACAAGATGCGGAAGCCGCCCCCGTGGATGTAGAGCACCGTGGGGAACGGCCCGCGCCCCTGCGGCCGATAGACGTCGAGCGTGCGCGAAGCGCCTCCGCCCGCCAGGTAGGGCACGTCGCGCAGCACCTCGATGCCCTGCGCCTCCATGTTGGCGTGCGGTAGCACCTTGCCCGCCGCGGAGAGACCACGCAGCAGGCTGCTCATGGCCAGCCCCTCGGCGCGCTTGCGGATGGTGCTCATGGCGCGTCTCCGGGGGCTACGGGGTGGGCGCCATGGCGCGCAGGAACTGCTCCATGACCGCCCAGGGCACGTCGTTGGGCAGGTTCAAGATCGGCAGCCCGATGCCGTACTCGCGCCGGCGCCGCAGCTCCTCGATGCAGTACTGCGGGTCGCCCGCGATCATGAGGGAGTTCATCAGGTCGTCCGGCACGGTCTTCCAGGACTCCTTGCGCGTCTCCTTCTGCTTGTAGGCGATGTCGATGCGCTCGGCGTCTTCGCCGAAGCCGAGGTCGGTGAGCAGCTCCTTGTAGTAGTCGCCCATGCCGCCGATGTAGAACGCGACGATCTCCTTGGCCTTCTGCTTGCCGAAGTCACCCGGCATGGGCAGCACCGTGGTGAAGGGCGCCGTGATGATGTCGGACGGATCGCGCCCCGCCTTGGCTGCGCCGCGCGCGATCCACTCGTGCCCGCTCTTGAGCTCCTGGTACGGCCAGAACGTGGGCATCCAGCCGTCGGCCACCTCGCCGATGGCCTCGATGCTCTTCTCCTTGAGCGCCGCCACGTAGATGGGCACGTCGGCACGCACGGGCTTCATCTCCAGCGCGAACGGCCGGTACTCCACCAGCTTGGCGTCGGCCTCGGTGAGCTTGCGGCCGCTGAGCAAGGTGCGCGTGACCTTCACCACGTCCTTCCACTGCGACAGCGGCTTGTCGAACGCGCGCCCGTGGAAGCCCTCGATGACGCGCTTGCCGCTGGTGCCGATGCCCAGGATCAAGCGCCCCTCGCTGATCTCGTCCACCGTGGCCGCGTTCATGGCGATGAGGCTGGGCGAGCGGCTGAACACGTTCACGATGCCCGTGCCCAGCTTGATGCGCTTGGTGTGGATGGCCATCTCGGTGAGCAACGAGAAGATCTCGTAGCCCCACGCCTCGGGGATCCAGAACGAGTCGTACCCCAGCTCGTCGGCCAGGATGGCGGCCTTCAGGTACAGCTTGCGGTCGTAGTTCTTCCAGAAGGCGAGGACGCCGGTGCGTTCGGTCATGAGTCCGTCTCGGGGTGGGAGTGAACGCGCAGCCTACAATGAATCGCGGTTCAGTAGCACCCCCAGAATGAATCGCCGTTCAGTAGCAGGTGGTGCTCACCAGCGTCGCGGTGAAGCCCAGGTAGGTGCGGCTCGGCGCGCTGTTCGGGATCTCCACCTTGTCGTCCACGGTGGCCTCGGCCGGCTGGTTGAGCCCGCCCATCGTCAGCGTCCCCAGCTCGGTGCCGAACTCGAAGCTGTTGAGCGGCTGGATCCACATGCCGTTCTGGATGTTGTGGCCCACTTGGAGGTTGCCCACGCCACACACGAACTCCGGCGCGGCGCAGTTCACGTCGCCCTGACTGCGGTAGCCGGCCAAACAGCCGGGGCCCGTGGCGGTGTCAGCCGGTGTCCAGCTGTTGATGGAGTCACCGTAGGTGTCCGAGTAGGTGCAGGTGTCCCACGTGAGGACGCCTGTCGTCAGCGTGCCCGAAGCGAGCACCGCGCTCGTGGAAGAGACCGACGAGCCACGCGTGTACGTGATGACGCCCTGCATGTTGCGGAAATTCTGCTTCAGGTCGTAGCACAGCACGCCTGCCGCCCCGTCCGCCGCCGCACCGGTGTCCGCCGTGGTGCGAATGACGATCTCGCCCGGGCCCACATCGAAGGTGGCGTCGCCGAGCATCAAGTTGGTGCCCGTGATCTGGAACTGAGCGCCGTCAGCTGCGATGGCGTAGCGCAGGACGCACGTGCCCGCGACTTCCCACGCGGCGTTGTGAGTGCAGAGCTCGGGCTCGTCGTACACGCAGAACGTGCGCGTGTCCGTGCTGCCCGGGGCCACCGCGCAGGTGTAGCCATCGCGGCAGTCTGTGGGTGCGCTGCAGGTCTCGAGGCACACGCCGCCCAGGTCATCGGGGCGCGCCAAGCAGCCGCCACCTTCACCGCACTCTGCATCGGCCGTGCAGTCCGTGACCGAGCAGTAGCCGTCCGGGAAGAGCGAGCCATCGAACTCCTCTTCACCGAGCCGCTCGAAGCCCACCAAGCAAGCGCCAGCACCACAGGCCGTGGCGTCCTCGCACTCCGTGCCGGTTGGCATGGGTATGGGGCCCATGTCCGCAGGGCCGAGATCCGGCGATCCGTTGCTCTCTCCGCACCCCGCGGCTGCCGCGACGAGGCCGACGAATAGTACGACGCGCGCAAATGCGCGATGGGCCTTGTAATGAAGCGTAGAAGCGGCGGGGAGTTCAGTCATGATGGTATCCAAGGGTCATGGTCGTTGGCGGATGCCAGGCCGCCGCAGCGTACCAAGTCTTGCACTCGGCGCCTATACTGAGTGACACTCTTATCAGTCTCTTTATGGAACACACTCCCCTTCGACTCCTTGGTGCCATCACCTTCGTAGCAGTGGCCCTCGTAGCAAGCGGCTGCGATGTCTACGACCCGTCGCTCCTCCCCGACGAGACCGCGCTCTTGCCCGATGGTCGCCCTCCGCGTCCGGCCACGGACGACTTTCCCGAGCTCGACATGGAGCTGGTGTTCCGCATCAGCGACGTGGAGCTGAACAGCGAAGTGGATTGGCTCAACACGGGCCGCAACATGGACGGGCTGCTCACGACGGCCGAGAACCCCATCCGCCAGTGCACCGCGCCAGCCGGAAATCTCCCTCCCGTCGACGGGCCGGGCGGGCTCGACAACGCGATGGGCGAACAGCTCCTCATGGTGGTCGTCGACTTCGTCATCCCTTGCTTGGAGCCTGCGTTGGACAGGTCCCACGCCGCCGGCGAGGGCACGCTCATGTTGTGGGTGAGGGGGTGGAACGGAACCTCGAACGACGCCTCGCTGGACGTGGCCATGTTGGTGTCCGCGGACGCGACCTCCGCCGATCAGGAAGACGTGGAGTGGGATGACGTCAACCATCGCCTGGTCCAGGCGAGCGATGGCCTCACGGAAGCCCCCTCGCCGAGCGGCGCGGTCACCGACAATTTCTTCATCCGACCCGACAGCTTCACGGGCGGGGGCACCCCGATTCCGCGTCTGCGCGACGCGTCCGCCTACATCTCCAACGGCACCATCGTGTACGAGATCCCCACTGGTCAGGCCATCCCACTCAACGCGGGCATCGGCAGCCTCGACATCGTGTTCACGGACGGGCTCGTGCTCGCCGAGCTGAACGACGCCTTCAACACCATCGAGAAGGCCTCTCTCTCAGGGCGCTTTTCTCTCTTCGCGCTGCTCGACGCGGGTGAGTCGATTGGCGTGTGCGCGGGGGCCCGTGCTGGCGTGGAGGCTCAGTTCCAGGGAATCCTCGACGTGATGTCCAACCCCGCCACGCCCCCCAACGAAGACCTCGAGTGCGACGCGATGAGTCTCGGAATTCCCTTCCGGGGCAGCTTGGCGACCCTCGCACGGGATGGCGACACCCTGGTACGCAGCGGGACCAACCCACCGCTTCCGAACGCGTGCGCGAGCGGGACGAACCCCTGCGCCGGGTTCGTGCCCTGACGTGGCGATGGCCTAGCGGGATAGCGGGTGTTGTCCTTCGCCGACCGTCGCGAGTTACCGACGTTGGCGCCCTTGGTCGTCGTGGTCTACGACAGAACTGTGATGTTTCCACACGTGAGCATCGCTGACCGCGTGACCGCGCTCAGCGCGCGCGTCGGGCCCGCACGGCCTCGGCCAGCGTCTCGAGCGCGGCCTCGCTCGCGTCCCAGCCCATGCAGGCATCCGTGATGCTCTGCCCGTAGGTGAGCGGCTTGCCGGCCACCTGGTCTTGGCGGCCGGCCACCAGGAAGCTCTCCAGCATGACGCCGCCGATGCTGTCGCTGCCGGCGGCCAGCTGCTCGGCGATGTTGGCGGTGACGGCGGGCTGGTTCTCGTGCTTCTTGTCGCTGTTGGCGTGGCTGACGTCCACCATGATGCGCGTCTTGATGCCGGCCTTGTCGAGCAGCGCCTGCGCCGCCGCCACCGACGCCGCGTCGTAGTTGGGGCCCTGTGAGCCGCCGCGCAGGATGATGTGGCAGTCGTGGTTGCCCTTGGTGGCCACGATGGCGCTGATGCCCTGCTTGGTGACGGACAGAAAATGGTGCGGGTGCACGGCGGAGCCCACGGCGTCCACAGCGATCTGCACGGTGCCGCGCGTGCCGTTCTTGAAGCCCACGGGCATGCTCAGGCCGGAGGCCAGCTCGCGGTGCACCTGGCTCTCGGTGGTGCGCGCGCCGATGGCGCCCCAGCTCACCAGGTCGGCCACGTACTGCGGCGAGATGGGGTCCAGGAACTCGGTGCCGGTGGGCACGCCCAGCTCCACCACGTCACGCAGGAAGCCGCGCGCCACGCGCAGGCCGCGGTTGATGTTGAAGCTGCCGTCGAGATCCGGGTCGTTGATGAGGCCCTTCCAGCCCACCGTGGTGCGCGGCTTCTCGAAGTAGGTGCGCATGATGACCAGCAGGTCGCCCGCCAGGCGATCGGCCAGCGGCTTGAGCCGGCCGGCGTACTCGAGGCCCGCGGCGGGGTCGTGGATGGAGCAGGGCCCCACCACCACGATGAGCCGGTCGTCACGCCGGTGGAGGATGTCCGAGGCCGCGCGGCGCGCCTGGGCCACGCGCTCTTGGCCGGTCTCGCTGACCGCCAGCTCCTCCATGAGGATGGCCGGGGGGATCAGCGGCCGCAGGTTTTCGATGCGCACGTCGTCGGTCCTGGAGAACATGCGCGGACATATAAGGCGGAAGACGCCGAACGTCACGTTTTGGCGGTGTCTGCACCGCGACTTGCTGCGATGGCACAGCGCTTCGCCGGTCTTGTATGCTCTCCGCGGATGTCCTCCGCCTCTCTCCGCTCTCGCGCGCTCCGCGTTGCCCTGATGGCCTCCCTCAGCGGCGTGCTGCTCGCGGCGCTGGCCTGCTCGGGGCGTGATCCGGAGCCCGAGCCCACCCCGCCGCCCTCGGCCGAAGAGCTCACCGCGGCGCGCGCCTCGTTCGTGGACCAGGCGCTCGCCCAGAACCACGCCGCCTGGCCAGCCGAGGCACGCACCCAGGTCATGCGCGACGGGCGCGCGGCCATCGAGCGGCTGCAGTGCAACCGCTGCCACACCATCGACGACATCGAGGCGTCGTCGCGCCCCACGCACTGCGTGAGCTGCCACCAGTGGCTGAACGGGCTCGAGCCCACCGACGCTACGTACACCAAGCTGGCGGGCCGCTACGGCGCCCACGTGATGGAGCGCTACCAGCGCAACATCGTGCACTACCTGGACGCGCCCAACCTCACGCGCATCGCGGCGCGCCTCGAGCCGGCGTGGATCGAGACGTACATCCAGAACCCGCACGACCTGCGCCCGCTCACGGAAGAGACCATGGTGCGCAGCCAGGTGAGCGCCGGGGACGCGCGCCTGATCGCACGCTACTTCGCGGCCGTGGCCGAGACGCACGACCCCGCCGGCCAGCACACCGCGCGGGCCCCGGCGGTGGCCACCGTGCAGCCAAGCGCCGAGCGCATCGAGGCGGGGCGCGGGCTGTTCATGCGGCGCGGCTGCAACCTGTGTCACACCGTGGGCAACGTGGACACGGGCAAGACCCGCGAAGACCTCTTGCGCATGGGCACCATCGCGCGGCTGGCGCCCAACCTGCGCTTCACCCGCGAGCGCATGCGCCCAGAGCTGGCGGCCGCGTGGATCCTGGATCCGCAGCGCTTCCACCCGGACACCACCATGCCCGTCACCAACCTGACGCCAGCCGAGGCCGAGCAGGTGCGCGACTTCTTGTTCGCGGTGGACCCGCGCCTGGGGCCCACGCCGCCCGTGCCGGAGCTGGTGCTGCCGCCGGCGGTCACGCGCCCCGTGAGCTGGGCGGAGGTGAAAGAGAGCACGCTCGGGCGTATCTGTGTGCACTGCCACATGAACGATCACGAGCGCGACAACGGCCCGGGCAACCAGGGCGGCTACGGCTGGCCGGGCGTGGGGCTGCGCATGCGCACCTACGAGACGCTGGTGAGCGGGCAGCGCGTGCGCGGGGCGGCCGCCGACAGCGAGCGCGTGTCCGTGTTCCTGCCGCGTGAGCCCGGCGGCAGCATCCCGCTGTTGCTGGAGGTCATGCTGCTGCGGCGCGTGGAGGAGCGGCGTGACCGTGTGGAGGCGTTCGCCGACTACGCGCTGCCGCCCGACCACGGCAGCGAGCACCTGGGCATGCCCATGGGCTTGCCCAGCATCCCGGACGCGGAGCTGGCGCTGCTGCGCGCGTGGATAGAGCAAGGCTGCCCCGGCCCCACCGAGGTGACCGGCATGCCCGGCATCGACGACGGCTTCCTGGTGCCCGACGGGCCCATCCCCGTGAACCACGGGTGCGAGCTGCGTGCACCCACGGAGCCGCGCCCGGCCTGGTCCACCCAGCCGCCGCCCGAGTGGGAGCGCCCGCGCGAGCCCGCGCCAGCCGCGCCCGCCCCAGCCACACCGTCTCCCGCGGCACCGCCTTCAGGTCGCTGACATGACGGCCGGCGCGGCAGCAGCTCGGGCACCGGCCCTCGACCGCGTCGCCGGGCTCTTCGCCAGCGCGCTCGCCATCCCCGAGGGCAGCGGCGCGCGCGCGCTGCGCATGCTCACGCTCATCTTCTCCATGAGCGGCGCGCTGGTGCTCATGAAGGCGGCGCAGTCGGGCATCTTCCTGGCTGCCTATCCGCGCTCGGCCATCCCGTGGGCGTTCGCGGCCAGCGCCGTGATGCTGGCGCTCACCAGCTGCCTCTTGCTGGTGTGGACGCCGCGCATGACCACCGACCGCCTGGCGCGGCTCACCGTGAGCGGCAGCGCCGCCGCGTTGCTGGCGCTGTATGCGCTGTTGTGGACCGACGTGGCCGCGGTGCGCTTCGTTCTCTACGTGGTGATCGAGGCGGCCAGCGGCGTGCTGGTCATCCAGGTGTGGTCGGTGGCCTCGGCCGCCACGGACGCCCGCAGCGCGCGCAAGCTCATGCCCATCGCGGGCATCGGCGCGGGGCTGGCGTGGTCGGTGTTCGGGTTCTTGGTCACCCCGCTCAGCCACTGGCTGGGCAGCGAGGCCCTGCTGTTGCTCGCGCCGCTCTTGCTGTGGCTGTGCTTGGCGCTGATCCGCGCCATGCGGCAGCACGACCTCTCGGAGGCTCGGCCCCGGGCGCGCCACCAGGGGTCGCTGCTGGACAGCTTCCGCGACGGGTTCCACTTCGTGGGGTCCCAGCCGCTCATGCGCCTGCTCACGGCGCTGGCGCTGCTCTCGCTCATCATCGAGCAGTTCATGGACTTCCACCTGATGAGCCTGGCGCGCGTGACCTACCGCGACGCCGACGCCATCTCGTCGTTCTTCGGAAACTACTTCGCCATCACCAGCTTGATCAGCCTGGTGCTTCTCGCGGGCCCCGCAGGCCGCATGCTGGCGTCGCTGGGCGCCACGCGCTCGCTGCTGCTGTTCCCGTGCTTGATCGTGGGCCTGGCGCTCATGGCCATCGTGGTGCCGGGGCTCACCACCGCGGTGCTGCTGCGCGGCTGCGCGCGTGTGCTCAAGCAGAGCATCTGGTCCAACTCCACCGAGCAGCTGCACACGCCTCTCTCCGGCGTGCGGCGCGGCCAAGCGCGCAGCGCCATCCGCGGTGTGCTGGCGCCCGGGGGCTACGCGCTCACCGCGCTCATGCTGACGGCGCTGCCCGACACAGCCGACCCGCGCATCGCCGCCACGCTGGCGCTGGTCACGGCCGGGCTCATGGCCTGGCTCATCGCGGTCTACGCGCGCCGCACGTACACCCATGCGCTGCACCAAGCGGTGGACGAGCGGCGCTGGGAGATTGGCAGCCCGCGCGGGCGCAAGACCGACACGCTGGACGCCGAGACCTACAGCGCCTTCCGCGTGGAGCTGCTGGGTGACGACCCCGAGCGTGCGTCGCTGGCCGCCGAGATCCTGGCCGCCACCGACGGGCAGAAGAGCGCCGAGGTGCTGAGCGCGGGCCTGCGGCACTCGAGCCCGGACGTGCGCCTGACCGTGGCCCGCGGGCTCTCGCGCAACACCCAGTTCGTGGGCGAGGCGCTGGCCGAGCACGCCTGTCACGAGCCCGAGCCGGTGGTGCGCCTGGCGTGTGTCCGCGCGCTGCGGGCTTGCGCCAACCCCGAGCGTTCGGCGCTCACCACGCTCGAGCAGCTCTCGAGCGACCCGGACCCCGAGGTGGCCGCCGCCGCGCAGGTGGGCGTGCTGGTCTGGACGCTCGAGGGGGAGGAGCTGGGCAACGCGCTGCTGCCCTTCTTGAGCCCGAGCGAGTCGCCTGCCCGGCTGCGCGAGGCCCTGTTCGTGCTGGACGCGGACTCCATCGAGGCGCGCGGTATGCAGAGCACGCTCTCCTTCATCTTGGAGCGCGGCGACCCCGAGGCGCGCATCACCGCGGCCTTCGCCGTGATTCGCGCGGGCGCGCTGAGCCTGCTGCCCGACGTGGTGCGCCTGCTGAAAGACCCCCGCACTGCGCCCCCGGTGGCCCGCGCCCTGGTGGACCTCACCCTGGCCGACGGCACGCCCGCGAGCGCCTCGGGGCCCGACACGCTGGCCGCCAGCCTGAGCCGCATCGCCAGCCGCATGGCCCGCGAGAGCGTGGCCCCGCCCGCCGAGGCGCTGGTGCTGCGCTTGCTCCAGCACTCGGACGTGGACATCCGGCGGAGCGCCACGCAGGCGCTGGGTCAGAGCGTGCGCGACGGGCGCCACCCGCCGCTGGACGTGAGCGGCGTGCTGCCGCTGGTGCAGCGTGACGCCACGCCCGCGTTCCAACGCTTCAGCATCTTGGCGGGGCTCGCGCGCGACGACGGCAAGGTGGACTGGGAGGTGGACGAGGCCTTCATGCCGCTGGTGCACGAGCTGGAGCTGGGCATCGAGCGGGCGCGCCAGGATGTGCTGGCGCTGCTCCTGTTGCGCGGCAAGCGCCGCCTGGTGTCGGCCGTGCAGGTGGCGCGGCGTCGTCCGTCGGCCGCGCGTGACGCCCAGGTGGCCGAGCTGCTGGACATGGACCTCGACCCGTTGCTGGCGCCGTGGGTGGTGCCCCTCTTCGAGCGCCTCTCGCTGCGCGAGCGCGTGGCCGCGGCGCGCCAGCTCGAGGTGCTGGACCAGGCTGCCCTCGATGACCCGCTTTACGCCATCGTCGCCCTGGGGGATGATCTGCTCTCCGGCGTCGCGCGGCTCTGTTATGGAGAGCGCTTCCTCACGCGCTTCGGCGACGCGGTCGACGACAGCATGGTGCCCCTGTTCGAGAAGATGCGCTTCCTGCGCAGCGTCCCGCTCTTCCAAGAGCTCGCGGGCGAGGACCTGCGGCGCCTGGCCGAGATGGTGGACACGCTGGAATTCCCGCCCGGCCACGTGGTGTTCGAGAACGGCGACCCGGGCGACGCGCTCTACGTGGTGCTCGAGGGCTGCGTGGCCATGCTGCAGGGGGAGCTCGAGCTGGCGCGCATGGGCGAGCGCGAGTTCTTCGGCGAGCTGGCCCTGCTGGACTCCCAGCCGCGCAGCGCCGACGCGCGCTGCCTGGCCACCACCCGGGTGATTCGCCTGCGCGGCGCCGACCTGGACGAGCTCATGACGCACCGCCCAGCGGCCACGCGGGAGATCGTTCGCGTGCTGGTGAAGCGCCTGCGTGAGACCGGCCGGCGCGTGCAGGGCTGACCCCCTGCGGCGACATCTGTCCTAAAACGAGGACTGCCGGCTACTTGCGCATCAGGTGAGAGTCGGCACACTTCGAGGGCTGGATGTCTGTGTCCCCTCTCACGAACCCACTTTCCCTGCCCCGCACGCCCTTGTCGGTGGCTGCGCTGATCGTGGCAATGGCGGTGGGCTTCGGCGTTCCAGTGACAGCGGTCGCCCAGCACGATCTGTCTGCAGCGGAACGCGATCAGCTCCAGCGCGGTGAGCTGGTGACGCGCCCCGCGCTCCGGCGCGTGGGTGGCCAGGTCACGTTCGGCGGCACCAGCTATCAGGTGATCGCCGCGCCGCTCAACCAGGTCTGGCGCGCGATTTCGGACCCGCGCCGGTACGCCGAGATGCTGCCTCAGGTGCGCAGCGCGCGGCTGGTGGGCAACGTGGGCACCGCGCGCGCCGTGGCCCTACGCCACCAGCGCGGGCCGGTAGACGTCAGCTACGTCATGAACTTCTTGTTCGAGGCAGGGACACACACCGTGCTCTTCAACCTCGACGAGACGCGGCCGCACGACATCCGCACCGGGTGGGGCTTCATCCGCCTGGCGCGCCGCGGGCGCGACCACACGCTGGTGAGCTTCGGCGCCATGGTGGGCATCGACAGCGGCGTGGTGAGCGCGGGGCTGCGGCCCACGCTGCAGGAGTGGATCCTGAAGGTGCCGCTCACCATGAAGTGGTACATCGACCGTCAGCGCCAGACGGGGTGAGGGCCCCAAAGCGGTCCAGACGTCCGTCGACGTTGACGTTGACGTGAGCGTTGTCGTCGTCGTGAGCGTGGGCCTTGACGGCGACGGCGACGGCGACGCACGCCGGTTCGACGATCTTCGAGGCTCTCGTCGCACCCGGATTCAGGCCAGCCCATTCTGGTTTTCGGCGCTCGAGTCGCCGTTGAGTCAGGCTCGGAACTGCCGTGGGTCGTCGCCGGCGCGGTGGGTCGTCGCCGTCGCCGTCGCCGTCAAGGTCCACGCCAAGGTCAACGACAACGACAACGACAACGTACCTGGTCGTTGTCGGCGACGGGTTAGCGCGCGCCTCTGCGGAACTCGACCCGGGCCTGCCAGTAAGCCCTCAGCGTGCCCAGCGCGGGATCCTCGCTCATGGGACCGCGCAGGTGAGCGCCCAGCTCGTCCCAGCGCTCGAGCGCGTAGAGTGTGATGGCCAGCATGCGGCGGTGCTCACGCACCAGCGATGGCAGCGGCAGTCCGCGCAGCTCGGCCACGCGCAGGGGCACCAGCGCTGCGGCGTACGCGCCCTCGCCCATGAGCTGACGCGCCGCGAGGTATGGCGCGAGGCCGTCACCGCGCAGGGCGTCCAGCTCTTGGGTGAGCTGCATGGCGCGCGCCGGGCCGGGGAGCCGCCCGTCGTCGCCCAGCAAGAGCGCGCGGAGCAGCCGGGCCTGGGCGCGCGAGGCCCGCAACGCCAGCAGCTTCACCTCGATCTGCCGGCGGCTCGCCTCGTCGGGCTGGAGCGGCAGCAGCGCGGCATACGCGTCGCGCGCGCGGTCGAAGGCGTCTCGTGCCAGGTAGGCGTCGGCCAACGCGCTCGCGGCGTGGGCCTCGATGGCTTTCGGGGCGTCGTGCTCCTGCAGCCAGCGTAGCCCGGCGTGGGCCCGGGTGAAGTCCCCGCTGCGCGCCTCCACCCCCACGGCGTGCGCCCGCGTCCCGAGGTCGTTTGGGTCGATGGCCAGCAGCTCGCGGCAGGTGCGGCGCGCGCTGCGCAGGTCGGCCGCTGCGAAGTCCGCGGCCAGCGTGGTGCGCAGCTGCGCCACGCGGTGCGGGCAGACCGTCTCGAAGATGCTCCCGCGCGTGAGCCGCAGCGCCACCATGTCGAGCGCGCCCTCGGGCAGGGGCACCGTGCGCAGGTGCGCCTTCCAGCCGGCTTCGAGCTCCGCGAGCGACGCGCGCGTGACGCCGCGGACGCGCCCCAGGCGGTGCACCTCGCGCAGCGTGGCCACGCCCTCGCGCTCGCGCAGGTAGCGCACGAACGACCCGGCCGCCGAGTAGGCCCTGCGCGGCTCGATGGTGCCGAAGCGGAGGCCCAGGAAGTCTCGCGGGGAGGGCAGGGCGTCGTGCGCCAGCAGCCCCGCCGACCACTCGTCGGGCGTGAGCCCGTCGCGGTCGTCCCAGGCGATGGCCACGGCCACGCCCTCGATCAAGCCGGGGTTCGGGAACCAGCCGCCGAGCGAGCCCGACACCGCGAAGGGCCCCTGCGACGCGTAGCGCGCGATGGCGTGCACCACCTCGTGCGCCAGCACCGGGTGCGGCCAGCCGCCCAGCTGGAGGTGCACCTCGTTGCGCCAGGGCTTGGCGATGAAGGTGGCGCCCGCGCCCATGAGCCGGCGCTTCTCCTCCGCGCTGCGGTAGAAGAACGCGTGCACCGGCTGCGTGGCCGTGACGCCCAGGCCCCGCTCGGCCTGCGCCACGCTGAACTCGCAGTCGTCCAGCAGGCGCTCGGCGCCCTCGAGCGGCAGCTCGCGCGGGGCGTGCAGCACGCAGCGCTGGCCGCGCAGCACGCGCCCCAGCTGCTCGTCGATGTACGCGGCGGACGAGGCGTGGCCCAGCTCCGGCGCATAGACCATGGCGCCCACGAAGAGGCTGACGGCCAGCGTGCCCAGCGCCAGTAGCCCCGGCTGCCGCCGCGCCACCGCCACGCGCAGCCGGCCGCTGAGCGGATCGCGCGCGGCGCACCACACAGCCGCGAGCCCCAGCGTGAGCGCCATCACCAGCGCGCGCTGCGACACGTACGTGGGGGTCAGCGCCACGTCTTCATCGTAGATGGTGCCCGGGAACCAGCCCGCGTAGGCGCCGTAGATGCTGATGGTGGGCGTGCTCCAGAAGCGGAAGAGCCCGAGGCCCAGCGCGCCGATGGGCAGCATGGCGCCGAGCGCACCCACCGCGCGCGTGCGCCTCCGAGCCAGCGAGCTGCCCGTGAGCAGGCTGCCCACCGTGAGCCCGCTGAGCGCCGCGAGCCCCACGCCCACCAGCGGCCCCAGCAGCATGAACGTGAGCCCCTCGAGCGGCGTGCACTGCCGCACGCGCACGCTGCCCAGCGCCAGCAACAGCACGGGCAGCCCCCACGCCAGCAGCGAGCGCAGCGCGGTGGTGCGCAGCAGCGAGAGCCGCTCCCGCGCCGGCCAGCGCAAGGCATCGAGCGCCGCACAGGCCGCCACCGCAGGCGGCAGCAGGATGCCCAGCGCGAGCGCGCTCTCCACGCCGTGCACCGCGGTGAGCGGCGAGGCCGAGAGCGCCACCGCCACCAGCGCACCGTACGCCAGCAGCAGGGCGAAGGCGCGCCCGCCGCCTCCGTGGGACACCTCGCTCACGCCGGCAGCGAGGCTTCGAGCGGGACCACCGGGGAGGGCTCGCACACCAGCGCCAGCACCTCGTCCACGTGGTTCACCAGCTGGATGTCGAGCGCGTCCAGGATGTCTTTCGGCACCTCTTCGAGGTCCGGTGCGTTGCGCGCTGGCAGCACCACGCGCGTGAGGCCCTCGCGGTGCGCGATGAGGCAGCGCTCCTTCACGCCGCCGATGCGCAGCACGTTGCCGCGCAGCGTGATCTCACCTGCCATGCCCACGTCGGTGCGCACCTTCTGGCGCGTCAGCATGGTGGCCATGGCGACATAGAGCGCCACGCCCGCGCTGGCCCCCTCCTTGGGCACGGCGCCCTCGGGGAGGTGCACGTGCACGTCGATCTTGCTCAGGAAGTCGTCCGGGACGCCCAGCGTGGAAGCCCGCGAGCGCACATACGTGAGCGCCGCCGCCACCGACTCGCGCATGACGTCGCCCATGCTGCCCGTGGTCTGCAGCTTGCCGGTGCCCGCCATGCGCGTGGCCTCCACCATCATGAGCCGGCCGCCCGAGGGGCTGTAGGCCAGCGCCGTGGCGTGACCGGCCGCGGGGACGCGCGCCGCCCGCGTGCGACCACCGCGTGGCGGCCCGAGGATGGCCTTCACGTCCGCCATGCTGGCGTTGAGGTGCACGTCTTCCCCCTTGGCCAGGCGCACGGCGACCGCACGGCACAGCGCCGCGATCTGCTGCTCGAGCCGACGCACGCCGGCCTCGTCCGTGTAGTCCTCGATCAGCCCGTCGAGCGCTTCGGCGCTGAGCTCCAGGCGCTCCGGGGTGAGCCCGTGGTCGCTCAGCTGTCGCGGCATGATGAAGCGCGCCGCGATGTTGCGCTTCTCGTCCAGCGTGTAGCCCGGCAGCTCGATGACCTCCATGCGGTCCAGCAGCGGGCCCGGGATGGTGTCGATGCGGTTGGCCGTGGCGATGAACATGACCGAGCTGAGGTCCACCGGGACCTCCAGGTAGTGGTCCACGAACGCGTGGTTCTGCTCCGGGTCCAGCACCTCGAGCAGCGCGCTGCCCGGGTCTCCGCGCTGGTCGCGCCCCAGCTTGTCGATCTCGTCGAGCACGATGACCGGGTTGCGCGACTTGGCCTTCTTGAGGCCCGCCACGATGCGCCCCGGGAACGCGCCCACGTAGGTGCGCCGGTGCCCGCGGATCTCGGCCTCGTCGGACACGCCACCCAGCGACACGCGCACGAACTCGCGCCCCGCGGCGTGCGCGATGGAGCGCGCGAGCGACGTCTTGCCCACGCCCGGCGGGCCCACGAAGCACAGGATGGGCGCGCGCCCGTCACGCCGCAGGCGCCGCACGGCCACGTACTCCACGATGCGCCGCTTGGGCCGCTCGAGCCCGTGGTGGTCTTCGTCCAGCACGCGGCGCGCCTCGCCCACGTGCAGCCTGTCCGGCGTGGACTTGGACCAGGGCAGGTCGGCCAGCCACTCCACGTAGGCGCGGGCCACGTGGTACTCGGAGCTGGCCGAGTTCATGAGGCGCATGCGGCGCAGCTGCTGGCGGGCGGCCTTGTCCGCCTCTTGCGGCATGTCGGCCATGGCCACGCGCTCGCTCAGGCTCTCGAGGTCGTCCTCGTCGTCGGTGGGCTCGCCCAGCTCTTGCTTGATGCGCTTCAGCTGCTGACGCAGGAGCAGCTCGCGCTGCGAGCGGGACATCTCTTCCTGCACCAGGTTCGAGATCTCGCGCTTCACGCGGAACACCTCGCGCTGGCGGTCCACCATGTCGATGACGGTGCGCAGACGGGTGCGCACGTCCAGCGTCTCGAGCACGGCCTGCTTGATGTCGTTGGACACGGACACGTTGGCCGTGACCAGGTCAGCCAGGGCGCCGGGCTCCACCACGTTGTCCAGGATGCGGGCCGCCTCGCGCGGCTGGCTGGGCAGGTGCTCGTACAAGGCACGCGTGGACTCGCGCAGGTGCAGTGTCAGTGCGTCGAACTCCACGTCCACGGCGGGCGGCTCGTGGATGCGCTCCACCCGGGCCGTGAGGCAGGGGTTGCGCCCGAGCGGCTCGAGGATGCGCATGCGGCTCACGCCCTGCAGCACCACGCTGTACTGCCCGGTGCCCAGGCGGATGACCTTGAGCACGCGCGCCACGGTGCCGATCCAGTGCACGTCGTCGAAGCCCGGGTCCTCGGTCTCGGCGCGCTTCTGGGCCACCACGGCGATCACCGGGCGCTCGCCGCCACACGCCGTCTCGATCAGCCGGACGGAACGATGACGCCCCACGTTGACCGGGACCACCGACACCGGGAACAACACGGAGTTGCGGAGCGGTAGGATCGGCAGGACGCTGTCGCCGCCATCGGGAAAGAGTGAGTCGGTCATTCGCCTAGCAGTCACGATATCGGCGCGCGCGCAGGTAATCCAGTGAAGTTTTCAGCAGATAGGCCGCGGCTCCGGCGCCCCGGGTGGCCCTGCCCGCCTTATGGCCCCAGGACCCCCCCGCCTTGGGCGTAGACCCCAGTTTTGATCTCTGTTAGATACTTGACCACGCGCCTACCCATGTAGGACAGTCGCCCACACGTAGGGCATTGTCCTTCCGAGCTCCCCCCTCGCCTCTCCGGAGGCCGCGCGCAAACGAGACGTCGCATGAACACGATGAACCTCCCCCGCCTGACCCTCCCCCTCGGACTCACGTTCGCCCTGCCGCTCCTGCTGGCCGGCTGCAACGGCGCCTTCCTGGGGAACCTGTTCGTCCTGGGCGTGACCGTCGCCATCTTCCTGGGGACGCTGTCCCTCGGGCGCAACTCCGATGCCTCCCGCGCCGACCGCTCGGCCGCCGACGGCTCGCGCTCGACTCGCCCGGTCAACGACGCGTAGTCTGAGCCCGTGGCCCGCGCTCCCCGCGGGCGGAGCGCCGTCTGAATGGTGAACTCGCCCCGCAGCCTCGATCAACCCTTCACGGTCGCCGACCTCGAAGGCATCCGGAACCTCCTCGCGGGCGGCTCCGTCATCGACTGGCGCAAGCTCATGTTCGAGTCCGAGGCCGAGGCCGCCGCGTTCGTGGCCGCCCAGGAGCTGGACCTCAGCGACCCGGCCGACGTCACCCGCATCGACGCCGTGCGCACCTCGGCGGTGAAGTACCTGCGGCGGCACTTCGACTTCCCGGTCCCGTCGCCCGTGGCCAACGCCGACCTGGTGACCCTGCTGATGATGGCCAGCGGCAAGGGGCACCGTCAGCTGTGCGCCTGCACCGTGCTGAAGGTCATGCACACCATCCACCACCTCGAGGCGCGCGAGCTGCTGTTCCAGCTGCCCGTGTCCAACGAGGAGGTCTTCCACCTGGTGGAGCAGAAGGTCTACCGGGTGATCGGGAAGGCGCTGGCCGAGGGGGCGCCCATCGTGGAGTTCATCGGCGGGCGCAAGAACAAGGACTCGCTCTACACCAAGCTGCTGTCCAAGTCCGAGGCCACCGCCGCGCAGATCTACGACAAGCTGCGCTTCCGCGTGGTGACCCGCTCGCCCGACGAGATCTTCGCCGTGCTGCGCATGCTCCAGCGCGAGGTCTTCCCGTTCAACTACGTGATCCCCGAGCAGAGCACCAACACGCTCCTGCCGTTCGAGCACCACTGCGCCTCGCGTCCGGACCTCGCGCCCATGGTGGCGCGCATGCAGTCGTTCGAGGAGGAGCCGGTGCCCATGGAGCGCGAGAGCCTGGTCGACAACCAGTTCACCGCGCCCACCTACCGCGTGGTGCACTTCGTGGCCGACATGCCCATCCGGCTGTCCGACGCGCGCCTGGCTGCGGCGCCGCCCGCCGCATGGACGCTCGGGCGCATCATCTTCGTGATGGCCGAGTTCCAGGTGCTGGACACCGAGACCGACGCCCGCAACGAGGTGGGCGACGCCAGCCACAGCGCCTACAAGGTGCGGCAGCGCACGGCCGTCATGCGCCGGCTCAAGCTGGGCAAGCCGGGGGTGGCGGTGCCGGGCGAGCGCAAGGATGACGACTGACGGCAGTCGGGTCGGGCTGGCTGGCGGCGGAGCAGGGGTGTAGTGTGGGGACATGAACGGAGCGGGACGGCCACGGCTCTTGCCCTTCGCAGCACACGCGCTCGCGAGTATGTTGTGCGGTCTCTCACTCGGCGGATGTGACGACGGGAACAGCGGTGGCGACCCGGATGGCGGTGCTGTTCCCGACGCCGCGCTGGACCCCTGCCTGGTGGGCGAGCGCCGCCTGGTGATCCGGGACCGCGACCTGGACGGCTTCGGCGACCAAGCGGAAGCGAGGCCCGTGAGCTGCGTGGAGCGCGGCTGGGTGGCCTACCCCGAGGACTTCGTCTTCGACTGTGACGACCGCGACTCCGAGGCGCACCCGGGTGTGCCGCTGCGCTGCGACTTCGACGGCGACGGTGTGGTGGGGGCCCTCGACTGCGACGACCGCAACGGCCGGCGCTACCCCGGCGCCGTGGAGCGCTGCAACGGCTTCGACGACGACTGCGACACGCTAGTGGACGACGCCGACCAGGTGGGGCTGCATTTCGCGGGCAACAACTACGTGCTGGACGAGGACGGAGACCGCTATCCGTCGCTGGCAGTCTTCGCATGCACGCCTCCGGGTGGTGCGTATCTGCAGTGGGACGAGACGCCGCCACTCGACTGTGCGCCGCTCGACCCGGCGGTGCATCCACGGCAGCACGACGACTGCGCTACCCAGACCGATGCCAACTGCGACGGCGTCTTCTCGCCGGTGTACGTGGCGGAACGTTGGGGGGAGCCACGGCCCGACTTGGCCGCGCTGTTCACACAGGCTGGTCCCATGGATCCTCCCGTGTTGGTGCAGCTGGCGGACCCGGCATCGTTGGTCTCGTCCGAGGACGTGGACCTGTGCCCGGGCACCTATCGCGTCCGCATCGTGGTCGCGGGGCCCTACCCGTCACAGGCGGCCTACGTGCGGCTGCGCGGACATGGGTCCAGCCCCCAAGACGTCATCCTCGATGCGGGGGGCGCCGGCCGGAACCTGCTGGTCTATCCGCAGGAGAACTTCGGGAACGCTGGCGCTCACGTGTGGGTGAGTGACCTGACCGTGGTCGACGGGGTGACGGCCGAGGCCGGAGGCTGCATCGCTCAAGTCGAGAACACCGGCAGCGGGCTCGGTGAGTTGACGCTGGACCGCGTGGTGCTGCGGGGCTGCCGCGCGGCCGAGGGAGGAGGCATCGCCGTGGGCGCGAACAACACCCTCACGCTCACCGACGTGGTCTTCGAGGACACCCAGGCCAGTGTTGCCGGAGGGGCGATCCACTACGACGGGC
This sequence comes from Sandaracinaceae bacterium, assembly GCA_016706685.1. Classification (NCBI taxonomy): domain Bacteria; kingdom Pseudomonadati; phylum Myxococcota; order Polyangiales; family Sandaracinaceae; species Sandaracinaceae bacterium. Next base: position 123,028 of record JADJJE010000022.1, read on the forward strand.
GCGCGGCGTTCACCATGCTCCGAGGGGCGTTCAGCGACGCCAGCGCGCCGGCCGGGATGGGCGCCGCCGTCTTCGCGGTCACCGGGGCGAACGGCACGCTCTCGCTCGAGCAGGTGGGTCTCGACCCGGTCAGCGACGACATCGCCGTGTCCACGCCGGCTGGCGGCATCCTGCTGCGCGACCTCGGCGCGGGCGCGTCTCTGACGTGCGACGCCGCGGGCTGCACTCCGTGAGCGCGAGGGCCTCGACTCGCCAGTCGCAGTGACGTGATGCTGGAACGTCAGTCCGCGGGCGGCGCGAACCGGATGGTGTACGGGCCGGCCGTCACAGCAAAGAGGCTCTCACCCGGGTACACGCTCGTCACGGACTCCGGCGACTCCATGTAGGTCGGGGCTTCCACTTCGTAGATGTCGACTCCGTCGGGGCGGACACGCGCGATGCGCACTGGCGCGGGGCTCGTCTCTTCGGGCGCGGCCCAGACGGCTGCCCAAAGCGAACCGCCGGGGCCGCGCGTGAGGTTGGGCTGGATGAGGCCCGTGATGTTGGCGGGAATGAGCGTTGCCGTGCCCGCCGCGAGATCGACTCGGTACGCGTCACCGCCTGCGATCGCGACGGCGGTGGTGGTGTCGAGCGAACGCAGCTGGGACTGCGCGAAGCCCACGCCTGCCACTGTGATGGTCATGTCGGGCGTGAGCGCGTTGGGCGCGAAGCAGGTGATGGCGACCCCCACGGCGCAGGAGCGACCGTTGGCGAGCCACACCTGGCGGTTCGTCGGCGTGGAGTCTGCCAAGCGCGTGGCCGTGCCGTCGGGCGAGAGCAGGTACGCCGGACCCGCGAACGCCGCGCTCTCGAGCGGCCGCGCGCTCACGACCGCCCCGCCACCGAGCACCGGTGCGGCGAGGTCGAAGTAGGAGCCGGCCGGGAAGTCTCCCACTGGCGTGAGGACGGTGTTGGTCTCGCGGCGGTGGATGAGCGTTCCGTACTGATCACGCAGCCACGCCCCCGAGGTGTCGTCGAGCAGGCTCGCAGTGACGAACGCCGCCGGCGCTACCCCGAACGAGAAGCCGGCGACGTGCCACACCTGCAGCTGTGGCGTGATGGCGAGGTCGCCGAGCATGCTGGCGGGGCCCCCCAGCTGCGGCGCGTCGCGCTCTGGTAGGGCGATGCGCACCATGCCCACGTCAGGCACGTTCGCCTCGAGGGCGTACGCGCCGGGGAGTGCGAGCTCCGCCGTGGTGGTGGAGGGGTTGCGGATGGCGATGGCGCACGGCGCGTCGGCCAGCGCGATGGCCGTGACCGGCTTGCCACCCAAGCTCCAGCCCGACGGGTTCAACGGCGTGTCGGTGGGTCCCCAGCACACGACCACGTCGGTGCCGGTGTTGCGCGCGGTCACGCTGAGGGCGGGAGGGGGTGCATACGGCGACGCCGGGGAACCGAACTCGACGAGACGGACTCGGAGGCGCGCGGGCTGGTAGGGCACCCGTGTGCACCCCGTGCAGTCGTTCCCGCCGAGCAGCACCGGCCCCGAGAAGTCGTTCGTGAACACGAGCACCTCGCCGGTGTCTCCGACTTCGATGGCGGCGCGCAGCTGCTCCCCAGCGACCAGCGCGACCCGACCGAGCGTCTCCAGATGCTCGGCTCCACGGTCGAGCACCACGCGTCGCACGATGCCGTCTGGCGTCGTCAGCAGGACACGCTGCGCACCGGCCTCCGTCGTCTGCACGGTCACGTCGTCGAGCGTGGCGAAGAGCGGCTCGAAGCGGCCGACGCCACTCATGTTGACCGACGAGCGCGCGAGCAGCCCGCGCGGCGTGAGGTGATAGAAGACGTCGTCGTCGTGGCTCAGGTTCGCGAGTGCAGGGGCGAAGTAGTAGCCGTCGCGCCGGCCCGGGCCCGTGGTCCGGTCGAAGTCGAAGACCGTGAGCAAGCCCCAGTCCGCGGGAACGGCAGTCCCGAGGGGAAAGAACCCGCCATTCTGAACGCCGGATGCCCCATCTTCGGGCCCGTGCAGCAAGAACGACTCGGCGTTCCCCACGAGCACCCACGGGTCGTCGTCTTCACGAGCCAGGAACAAGGAAGGGAAGTAGAGCGAGCCGTTGCTGTTCCGAAAGGCGCCCACCGTGCCCGTGCCGAGTCGCGGGATGGTCAGCTGGACGCTGTCCGACGGGCGCTCCACGACGGCCGACAGATCGAACAGCCCGTTGCACGGTGTTCCATCGTACGCTGGCGTAGAGAGCTCGGTGTAGGGGAAGTCCGGCAGCCGCGTGAGGTCGACCCGGCCGCCCGAGGTGAACGAGCCGGCCTCGTATTCGAGGCAGAACGCCGCATCCACGTCGGCCGGGAGCTGAGCGACCAGCCCGGTTTGGACGCCAACGAGGGCCACGAGGCGTCGTCCGTCCGGACGCTCCAGCGCCGTCACACCCTCCACGCGAAAGTTGTCCTCGAAGCCAGCGCCTGCGGATGGCACGCTCACAGCACGAGACGTCACGGTGCGCACGTCGCCCTCGGTGGCCGGCTCCACCTGCGGCAGGATGAAGCTCTCGAACGGAGGCTGACGTCGACGCAGCGGGTCGCCGAAGTCGGCGAGCATCCCGTACCCCTCGAGGAAGCGCATGGGGTCCGCGAAGGACGACTGGACGTCGCTCTCGAACTCGATGGTCCACACCACGCCCAGGCCGAACGGTGTCTCTTCCTCCGAGCGCCCCGTCACCGACAGCGTGATCGGCTCCCCCGTCACCTCGAAGTTGCCGGTCGTCCACGTCATCCCTTCCCGCACCACGTTCGGGACCACCAGGATGGGCTGCACGCTGCGACTGGCGCTCCGGCCCACCAAGGCGCCCGTGGTCCCGAGATACTCGATGCCGTGCTCGCCGCGACGGTAGTACGAGTGGTGCCGCAGGAAGCGCTCGCCGGCCTCGGCGGACACCTCGGCGAGCGTGTAGGCGACCTCGATCAGGCCGTTGGCCGTGGGGCCGACGACGGTGCGCAAGCCCGTGCGTGTTCCCGTGACCAGCGGGTCGAGCGGGAGGTCGTTCGTATCGCCCGTGCCCGGGTTGGTGACCACGAACGTAGCCGGCGGGATGCCGCCACCGAAGCTGGACCCGTCGGACCCGCAAGCGGAGGCGAGCAGCACCGTGGACAGGACCGTGAGAGAGAGCGCGATGCGACTCAAGGGAGTCCTCCTTCGAGAGCCCCGATTGTTATCGATACCGCGCGCGAAGCGCAATCGGCGGCCGGGCTACCGGCACTCGCACGGCCAGTCCCGGCCGAGGTCGATGGTGGTGACCACGCGCGTCTCGCGATCGCAGTCGGCATACACGATGCGCACTTCTTGGCCGTCGTCGGTGTGGCCTTCGACCGCGTAGGACACGCACTCGCCATCGGTGCGCGTGCGGTCGGGGGCGATGTGGCCGTCTTCGAGCAGGGCCTCTACCTCGGCCTCCGTGATGTGGCGGCAGGCCATGCGACAGCGGCCGTGCTGGGTGTAGCGCAGCGGCTTCTGGGCGAGGCGCGCGAGCACCGGGTCGGCGGAGCCGGCGGCGTGCTCAGCGGCGCGGGGGGACTCGACGCTGGGCACCGGCTCGCCGGGCGGGGAGACGCTGGGCACCTGGGCACTTGGAGCGCTGCTGCTGGGGGCCTCCGGGAAGAGCTCCCGCAGCAGGTCCTCGTCCAGGCATCCCGTGAGCGTGAGTGTGAGCGGCAGCGTCAGCAGGAGCAGGGCTTGCACGGCGAGCGAGGACACCCTGCGCAGCGCACGCGCTCGCGTCACGCCGACACCGAGGGGTCCACGCGCTCGAGGCGCGCCACCAGCTCGATGTGCGGGGTGTGCGGGAGCGTGTCGAAGCCGCGCAGCTCCACCAGCCGGTAGCGCGCGCCGGGGCCGTCTTCGGCGCACAGCTGGTCGAGGTCACGGCGCAGGCCCTTGGGGCCGCAGCTCATGATGCGGATCTCGCGCGGGGCCACGCGCCGCAGCGCCGCGCACACCTCCGTGCGCAGCCCCTTGCGCGGGGGGTTGGCCACCACCAGCTCGGGCGCGTCGCCCTGATAGCCCGCCAGGAACTGCTCCACGCTGCTGGGAGACACGCCCAGCATGGCGGCGCTCTCGGGGTAGGCCTCCACAGGCACCACCTGCGTGAAGTGCTCGCGCAGCAGCACCGTGGTGATGCCCGCGCCGGCGTACAGGTCGAAGGCCAGCTTGCCCTGCGCGCCGTCCACCAGCGCGCGGTAGCACTGTCCGGCCACCTCGGGGTTGGGCTGCAAGAAGCCGAGCGGCCCCACCGGGATGGGCACGCCCGCCACGCGCAGCGTGAGCTCCGCACGACCACGCACGGGGAGCGCTGGCGTCCCACGCACCGCGTTGCCGGTGCCGGACTGCACGCTCAGCGCCACGCCCGCCACGTCGTGCGGGTCGAGCGCGCTCGCGATGCGCATCGCAGTGTCCAGGTCTTCGGTGCTCATGATCAGCGTGCACAGCACGCGCTCGCCGTCGGTCTTGAACCACACGTAGCGCAAGAGGCCCTGATCGGTGCGCTCGTCGTAGGCCCCCACGTTCAGCGCCTGCACGGCGCGCTCCACCGCGGCCACCGCGCGGCCGATGCTGGGGTGCTCCACGATGCAGCCGTCCATGTAGGCCACGCGGTGCGTGCCGCGGATGAAGCTGCCCAGGCGCACGCGGCCGGGGCCGCCGAACGCCACGCGCTTGCTGGAGTAGCGGTAGCCGGCGGAGCCCTCGCCCTCGAGCGCGCCGTGCGTCGCCCCGTCGCCCACGTGCAGGCCCAGCTCGCTCTCTAGGTACTGACGGAGCGCCGCGCGCTGTGCCCCCACGGTGAGCGGCATCATGGTGCAGCCGGTGCAGCGCCCACCGCGGGACGGGTGCTGCGCGCAGGGCGCGGTCTTGCGTGCGGGGTGTGGGTTCAGCACCTCGAGCAAGTGCGCGTGCGACATGGGCCCGCGCTTCGACACGTAGTCCACGCGCGCCGACACGCGCTCGCCCGGAAACGCCGCGACCACGTGCACGGCGTGACCTCCTAGCTGAGCCACGCCGTCGCCCGACTCGTCGAGCGCGGTCACGTCCAGCGTGAGGGTGTCGCCTTTGCGCATGTCGGCATTGTCGCTATGTCGCGGTGGACCGCAAGCCGGGAAGCATCGCGAGCTCCCGCGCGTGGCGGTGGACGAGTGGGGACCGGAGACGTAGGTTGCCCCTCGATGACCACGAAGCGCCGCTTCTCGATGATCCGAGACTTCCATCTCGCCGACTGGTTCACGCTCGGGAACGCCTTCTGCGGCACCGGGGCGATCTTCGCCGCGCTGCGCTTCCTGCAAGACGGGAGGCAGGGCGATCTGCTGCTCGGGATGGGCCTGATCCCGATCGCCTTCGTGTTCGACGCGCTCGATGGTCGCATCGCCCGCTCGCGCCACACGTCGTCCGTCCTGGGTCGCGAGCTCGACTCGCTCTCGGACGTCATCTCCTTCGGCGTGGCGCCTGCCGCGCTGGCCTACGCGTGCGGCATGCAGGGCGGCTGGGACTGGCTGATCCTCTCCTACTTCGTCTGCTGCGGCGTGAGCCGGCTGGCTCGCTACAACGTCACCGCGGAGTCGCTCACCGGCGACGAAGGCAAGGTCAGTCACTTCGAGGGCACCCCCATCCCCACCAGCCTCGCGCTCGTGGTGGTGCTGGCCGTCGCCACCTGGCAGGAGCGCATCGGTGCTTCGCTGTGGTTCGGCGTGGTGGACTTGGGCTGGCAGCTGCACCCGCTGGTGTTGCTCTTCGCGGTGTCCGGGTCGCTGATGATCAGCACCATCCGCGTGCCGAAGCCGTGAGCGCAGGCTGAGGATTCGCGAGATCTGGCTCGGGGGCGGATTCGCCTTGCTGCAAGGTTCAATGGGCACCCCCGGCTGGAAGCCGGGGGCAGCAGACCAGGCCTGGACCTGCCGAAAGTCCGCCCCTCGGGGGTCGGACTGCGTGGTCGAAGGCAGACCAAGCTCTGCAGAGGGTACTCGGGCACATCCTCCTGCAGAGGATGGCCCAGCTCGAGTGGCGACCCATGTCGAACACACCTGCGCGGGGCGGGGTGCTCGCGCTCCCGCGAGAGGGAGGCCGACGGCTTCGTTGGCGTATGCTGTAGGGAATGCACTCCCGCGCTCTCGCCGTCACCACCGCCGTGCTGGTGAGTTGGTCCTTGGTGGCCGTGTCGGTGGCTGCGCGACCCCTGCGCCCGGACGAACAAGCGCGAATCGCAGCCCAGCCGCCCACCACGGTGGTGGCGCGTCTCATCGACCTGGGCACCCCCAACCCGCCTCACTGCGGAAGACTGCACGTGGCCGTGGTGATGCGCTACGAGGTGCTGGAGGTCGTGGGCGAGCGCCCGCTGTACGGCCCGCCCGGCAACACGTGGGACGTGATTCACGGCTGCCCCGAGCTGCCGCGCGCACGTTACCGCGCGGGCTCCGGTAACGTGACCGCGTTCCACGTGGGCGACGTGCACCGCATGCTGGTGTCGCAGAACGTGCCCAGCGGGTCGCCCGTCAGCGTCCTCGACATGTGGCCTCGCACGGGCAGCAATCGGCCGCTGTGGGCGCTGCGTACCGACCAGGCCAGCGCTCCGTAGCTCGGCGTGGCACCGTACGCGCACCTTGACTGAGTTCTCCATCCTGTTCGAAGACGGCGAAGCGCTGGTGATCGACAAGCCCGGCGGTCTGCCGCTCGACCGCCCGCGCGCTGGCGGTCCCTGCATCGAGGACCGCCTTCATACGCTCAAGCTGGGGTTTCAGCGCGCACCCGTGCCCGTGCACCGGCTGGACCACGACACATCGGGATGCCTGTTGCTGGCCCGCAACCCGAGCGCGCTCCGGCGCTTCTCCGCGGCCTTCGAAGCGCGGCAGGTGGAGAAGACCTACCTCGGGCTGGTGGCGGGCGAAGTGCCTGGCGACGCTGGCACCATCGAGCTGGCGCTCACCAAGATCAGCAGCGAGCAGGACGGCTGGCGCATGGTCCCCTCGCCCCGCGGCAAGCCGGCCACCACGCACTGGCAGCGCCTGATGATGAGAGACGGAATCACGCTGGTGAGGTTCCAGCCCGTGACCGGCCGCACGCACCAGATCCGCGTTCATGCGCTCGCTGGCCTCGGCGCTCCGCTGCTGGGCGATCCGACCTACGGCAAGGCCGACCCCCGCGTGTCCCGAACCATGTTGCACGCAGCCGCGCTCACCGTGCAGCGCGGCGCGGGCAAGGCCACCCATCGTCGCCACCGCGCCGCTGCCCGCCGACTTCATGCAGCTCGGCTTCACGGTGCAGAGCGGCTGAACCCATGTATACTTAGTGTAAACATTCCCTGGAGACCCCTTCCTGCATGCGCACTCCCATCTGCGAGACCCTCGGCATCGAGTTCCCCCTGTTCGCGTTCAGCCACTGCCGTGACGTGGTCGCGGCCGTCACCAACGCGGGCGGCTTCGGCGTGCTGGGCGCGCTCACCTTCACGCCCGAGCAGCTCGACGAAGAGCTCACGTGGATCGACGCGCACACGGGCGGCCGGCCCTACGGCGTGGACATCGTGATCCCCGCGAAGTACGTGGGCCGCGAGGCGGGCGACATGAGCAACGTGGACCTCAAGAAGATGATCCCGCCCGAGGTCTCGAAGTTCTTGAACGACCTCCTGGCCAAGCACGAGGTGCCCGAGCTGCCCGAGGGCTTCGGCGGCTTCTCCGAGATGCTGGGCTGGTCCGCGGGCGGCGGGCGCGCGCACCTCGAAGTGGCCATGAAGCACCCCATCCGCTTGCTGGTGAACGCGCTCGGGCCTCCCCCGGAAGACGTGATCGAGCTGGCCCACGCGCAGGGCATCCTGGTGGGCGCGCTGGTGGGCACGCCCGAGCAGGCGCGCAAGCAGAAGCAGGTGGGCGTGGACATCATCATCGCGTCGGGCACCGAGGCCGGCGGCCACACGGGCGAGGTGGCCAGCATGGTGCTCACGCCACAGTGCGTGGACGCCGTCGCGCCCACCCCGGTGCTCACCGCCGGTGGTGTGGGGACGGGCCGTCAGCTCGCCGCCGCGCTGTGCCTCGGCGCGCAGGGCGCGTGGACCGGCTCCATCTGGCTCACCACCAACGAGTCGGAGGAGGCCGAGTCGCTCATCGAGAAGCTGCTGGCCGCCACCTCGAGCGACACGCTGCGCTCGCGCTGCCTGACCGGGAAGCCCGCGCGTCAGCTGAAGACCACGTACACGATGGCGTGGGAGGCGGACGACGCGCCCGACCCGCTGCCCATGCCGCTCCAGTTCATGGCCGTGGCCGAGGCCAACAACCGCATCTGGAAGCACTCGCAGACCAACCACCGCACCGCGGGCGACCTCACGGGCATCGCCGTGGGCCAGATCGTGGGGATGATGAACAAGCGCCGCCCGGCGCGCGA